>SHZL01000098.1 GCA_009692275.1 Lysobacterales bacterium
CAATATCCCTACCGTAGAGCAGTCTCCCGCCGCGTCCAGGCCATTGCTGGAGGCCGTCAAAAAGCAGCTTGGCGTGGTGCCGAACCTGATGAAACTGGTCGGCAATAGCCCGGCGGCACTGGAAGGCTACCTGTCGCTTAATGGCGCTGTCGCCAAGGGCAAATTGACCGCGCAGATGCGTGAGCGCATCGCCCTGGCAACTGCCGAGTACAACGGGTGTGACTATTGCCTGTCAGCTCACACCTACCTGGGACGCAATGTTGCCAAGCTCAGTGGCGATGAAATCGAGGCCGCACGGGACGCTCACTCTTCCGCTGCACAGGCCGATGTCGCCTTGCAGTTTGCCCGGCGTGTTGCCCAAACCCGTGGCCAGGTATCCGATGAGGATTTGGCCAGCTTGCGCGCTGCCGGTTTTGACGAGGCCGGCATCATTGAAATCGTGGTAAACGTCGCACTGAACATGCTGACGAACTACGTCAACAATGTTGCCCGGACCGATATTGATTTCCCGGTAGTGGCTGCCAGGCTGGTTGCGTAGTCATGGACGCTGGTTCCCGCTATCCCAGCGATGTGGCCTTTACCGGCTCGGTAAAGGCCATACAAGCCCGCAAGGGCTCGCGTGACGCATATGCCAAAATGGAGCAAGGCCTGGGGTGGAAAACGGCAATCACGGATGATCTGAAGGCCTTTATTGAAGCGCAGATCAGTGTTTTCCTGGCAACGGCAAATGCAGAAGGGCAGCCCTATATCCAGCACCGCGGCGGCCCGCCGGGTTTCCTCAAGGTACTCGACGCACGGACCATCGGCTTCGTTGACTTCAGGGGTAACCGGCAATTCATATCCAGCGGCAACCTTGCGGATAACCCCAAGTTTCACTTGTTTCTGATTGACTATGCCAACAAGCAGCGGGTAAAGATCTGGGGCGCGGCGCGGGTTGTCGACGGGGATGACGAGCTGGTGGCAAAGCTGATGCCGCAAGGCTACAAGGCCAAAGCGGAGCAGGTGATGTTGTTGAACGTTAGCGCGTGGGATGCCAATTGTCCGCAGCATATCCCGCAGCGGTTCGAAGCTGCCGACGTCACCCGGGCAATCGAAGAGCGCGATCAGAAAATTGCCGCACTGGAGGCCGAGCTTGAGGCCCTGCGCGCTGCTTCACTCCAACCCTAGCGAGTAGAGGGTCCCCGCGTTGGTGCGCAGCACCATCGTGGCAATTTCTTCCGCCCGGGCACGGCTGACCTCACCGGCCTGCATCATTTCAGTCAGTGCCAGGGCGAGTGCTTTTCTGGCTGTGCTGGCGGCAACCCACGCTGTCACCTCCCAACCTATATCCGGGCCCATGCCGATGGCGTCGGAACCGAAGAGCACTTTCTCCGGGTACAGTGTGAGCCATTGCCTGAGTATGCCGGCAATTCTGGCGGGCGGGTAGACCACGGTCATCAGTGAAAAATCCACGTAAACATTGGGCTTCCACGTCATCGCGCCTGCTTCAGTCGCATACATTCCGCCGCCATGGACGATGACAAAGCGGGTGTTGCGCAGCGCGGGGTCGTTAAAAACCGGCTCCAGCAACATGGGATCAGCGCCGGCCACGTCGTAGTAAGGTCCAAACCCTTCGAACGAATGGATGTGCACTGCCATGCCGAGCCGGCCTGCTTCGCGCGCAATGTAGCGGAACAGGAAATCCTGCAGGGTTTTATACTCGGCGTGGGACGGTTCGCCCGCAGCAATAAACTGTGCATAGATTCGCTTCGCGGTATCGGCATCCGCTTCAGCGAAGGCCAGTGAGCGCAGGTAGGCAGCCTCGAACTTGATGGCGACACATCCCGCCTTCCGCTGTGCTTCGAGTGTGGGTGTGACCACGGACTCAAGATAGGCGTCGAGTGTTGCGGGCAGCGTGGCAATCTTCAGGTCGGACAGGTAATGCCGCAGCAGCTTGTCTTCCAGCGGGTAGAGAATTTCCCGGTCCGGGGTAACGGCCGCCTCTGCCTTGGTAGACAAAGGCAGCAGCAAGGCATCCGCGTACGACACCCAGCGAAACCGCGGCGACATCAGCCCTGGCCCCATGGCGATGCGATTTGCCAGTAATACTTCCGTGCCGACCTGGTTCAGCACCCAGGTGGGAAAATCCTCACGCTGTTCCCGTGCAACATCCTGCATGGCGCCGCGCAATACGCGCATATGGGCTTCGCTCATATCATCGTAGGGATACTGGTAGAGCGCTTTGTACGCGGCTATCCAGTCCGGATTCTCCAGCCGGAGCTGTGCCGGCATCTCGATGGGGACGCCATCCAGCGGCAGCGCATCGTAATCCGGATCGCCGCGAACGGTGCTGTTGGCGTGACTGTGATTATCCACTGCGCGTATTTTCGCTATGAATGCAGTAAGGCCAGGGTCTGCACCCGGTTGCACAAGAGGCGCCAGGGTATCGCCGTGGACTGGCAGGGTAAAGGCTAAAACAACGGTGCAGCTGAGCAGGGCCCTGCTGATCCTGTAAAACTTCATGTCATAAGGTTCCTTTGCTGAAATGTAATCAGGCACATCGCTTGCGGCTCAAGGGCAGTACTTAGGAATCGCCTCATTTTCCGCCAGTGCCCTGGCAAACCTGGCGATATTTCCAGCCACCAGGGGTCGGTAGAGGTAGCGCAAGAGCCAGCCGGGGGCCACGCGTCTGCGCTCTTCCCGGGCGACTCGTGCACGCGGATGGTCCATGAATCGGAACCCCGACACGCGGTATCCACTATCCTCAGCCTTGAACTCTATTCGACACAGATGCTTCACCGATTTGTACCCATAATGCCCGGGCGCGATCAAGCGAAGCGGAGCTTCGTGCTCTACGCTGAGGGCTTTGCCGTCCAGCGTATCGGCCAGCAGCACATCATCGTTCAGCAGATCGGTCAGGAGCATACCTGTACGCGCGCCATCCTGGCCGCGCAAGGCAACGAGTGTTGCCCCTGTGCGGGGTCCCGCTCTTGGTACAACAACCCTCTGGTAAAAGTCAGTGAAGCGGACTCCGCCCCAACGCAGTGATCGATGGCTCCACATCGTAACACAATGAAAGTCACTGACTTGCCCGATGCGAGGCAAGCCGGCCAGTGCGTCAGGCAGGTGAAGTGGGTGTTCGACATTGCCTGGTATATCAAGATCTATGCGCGACGTGTTCCCGGGAAAGCGGCGGGCGAATTGCGCGAGGCCCAATCTTGGAAATGTCGCGTTGTTTCGCTGGCCGGGAGGAAGTGCTTGGGTCATTTGCGATGTGTCCTGCTGCCTAACGCACAAGCTTAGACCGCTGAGCTAAGGACCGGCACATAGATTGGGCACGGTCAGCCGCGTGAAAAGATGCGGTGAGGCCACGGCGCTGGACGGATAGTGGCCGAGCGCCTGCTGGAACTCGGGATGAGTAAACGCTGCCCGAAAATGGGCCACTGACTCCCACAATGCGTAGTTCATGAATACCGTGCTCCCGGCAATGCCCTGGTGCAACTGGGTCGAGATGTAGCCCGGCTGCTGCTTCATCCAGTTGGCATCTGCTTCCCAGGCTTGCAGCAGCGCCGGAATGTCTTCTTCCGCCACGTCGAATACATTTACCAGCACAACCGGTGAAAGTTCGGTATTGATCTGCTGAAAAATCGGAACGTTCTGGTCCAGCGGTTTGAGCTGAAGCATGCGGTTACTCCTTAGGGTTGCCATGTTGTGGAACCGGGCAGGGGTTTAAAATAGCAGCCTTGAAATTTCACATGCTAAGGCGCCTTACCCACCGGTGCTTCACATAAGACTCGTTTCAACGGGAAGTCGATGCCTTGTTCAACGCCGTCGCTGATGCCTTCAATGCGACCTGCAATCCTTCCGTCCCCAAGCGAGCGGTATATGACGCGTTGGGGAAAGTCATGTTGCAGGTTCTCAAAGGTGATCGCATCCGCGGAAAGGTTCAACTGGGTAAAGCTGGTCTCGTCCTGACCGGAAGGGATCGCGGTGAAGACCAATTTCCCTTCCGCATTGGCTGCTATGCGCATGAATCCATAACTGATCGTCTTACCAGCTTCGACGGTACGCTCGACTCCGAGCATTGTGCCGCCGGCAGCTGGCAACCAGACTTCGCCGGAACCGGCTTCTGCTGACTCGGAGCCCCAGCAACCGGCCAGCCAGGAGATGGTTGCCAAAGGGCTTTCCGGGGTTTGCTGCGAGCTTTCCCCAGCCACAGACATATACGCTTCTGACGCCAACACCGTACCAGTGGGGCCGACGCCGGTTTCCTGGTATTCAACGTTGCCATCTTTCGCCCAGATGTAATGCATCACGTCTGCCGGAGCCACATACACTGCTCCCGTTGGCACGGCTAACACTTTGCTCTCGTCGAAGCTCTCGCCAAAACCCACGTACAAAGTTCCCGAGAGCACGGTGCTGTTGCGCGTATCGGGATGAGCATGTGGAGGAATGCGCCCGTTAGCGGCAATCCTGACACGCAGAACATAGGCACCCATGGCCTGTTCGGACCCCAGCACCCACGTCGCCTGCAAAGCCGGAGCATTCGGTACGCCGACCCAGTGCAGGCTTACGGGCAAGATGGGCCAAGGGGCATCGTTTTGCATTGCGTCGTTCTGGGCAAAAGCTGCACCGGAAAAACCGCATAGCAGCATCAGTGGGAAAATACGATGCACAACCAGCCTCCTTAGGACAACCGCACGAAAAGGCGATTCTACTCGCGCGCCTGCGCTAAAGTCACCGTTTCTTGCAGCCCCGTTGATAGGGGAGGCAAGACTTCAGAGGAGCGCCGGTCGAGTTCTGCCAGCACCTCGGCATAACCGAACCGCGGATTCCAGCCCAGCTCGCGGGCTGCCTTGTGCGAAGAATAGACCCGTTCAATGCTATCGGGCAGAGCCCACCCCCGTCGTTCAAATTCCTCTACCAGGCCGGGGGCGCGGCGGCGCAAGACAACGGGAGCGGATTCAAGCAGATCCCTGCAGTCCCCGGGTATAAACGGCGTTGCTCCTGAAATGATGAACCTGCGGAACCCGCCAGTGCTGCTTTCCAGCGCGGCAGCATGGGCATCGGCTGCATCGCGTGCGTCCACTCCGCGATGCAAGCGGTAGGTGGCCATGAGGGGCGCAGGCTCGGGAAAAGCAGCGCGACATGCGCAGCACCGTGACCTCGAGTTCACCCCTGCCTGCTGCAGCCTCAAGCAAATTCTCGGCTTGCAATTTGGTACGGTGGTAGATGGTTCGTGGCTGGGGCACCGTGTCTTCCGCAGTCCAGCCGGCCTGCCCGGGTGGCGTTGCTGCAGCGCCATACAGCGCCGTGGTACTGGTAAAAACGAATCGCCGAATACCCGCTGCCAGCGAGAGTCGCAGCAGTTCAGCGGTGCAGTGCACATGCACCCGTTCAAATTCAGCCTCGCTGCATAAACCCACGTGCGGTGCATGCAGCGCGGCGGTATGCACCACCGCATTAACGCCCTCAAGCGCGCGGCGCAGCCGGTCAGTGTCCTCAAGAGACGCAACTATATCCGCTGTTGACGATGGAGCCTGGTCATAGCCAAGCACTGCATGCCCGGAGCACAGCCGGATGTAGATAGCTCGCCGGACTCTTCCTGAGGCTCCGGTAACGAGAACTTTCATTCAGGCCTGGAACGTAGCAACCCATAGAGTGTGAGCATTAATGCAATCAGGATGGTCACACCGCACAGTTGCAACAGGCCGGTGACCAACGGGCTGTCAACACCATGCGGCGGCGGAAACTTTTCATTCAGCGTTGGCATGAGTTGCGACGAAGACCCGGTGAAAGCCGCTGCAAGTCCGGCTGCCCCGTTGCTCCAGGTACCAATTTGCAGCGTTGCAAACCATGCCTTGAATGCCGTCGGACCCAAACGGAGCTGGCTGACCAGCAGGCCAAGCACAACCATGAGCACACCGTTGGCGGTGAACTCGATGTGAGCCATTACAATGCCGCGAAACCATTGCACTGCTGAAGGCGGGATGAACCCAACCATGCACCCGATCGTGATCTGCAAAACCCCCAGCAACAAAGCCCAATGCTTGAGATTCGCTTGCAAACGTTCGACGTCAGTTGCCATAGGTACCTCCGGATTGAGCAGTTAAGGTATTGCCAAGCCGCGTGCGGCCTGTTTCACGAGATCAGCGATGTATTCCAGGTCTGAATCGGCTGCATGTGCGAACTTGATGTGGCGCATGTCCTCGCCCGTACCTGCGAGTAATCTGCGCGGGTCATGCAGATTTGCGCCGCCCCAGATCTGCAGATTAACGTGATGTTTGTGCGAAATAATGGCGCATACGTTCTTTTTTCCATGGTAGGTAAGGTTTCCCCACTTGAGGCTCGTGGCAAGAGCAGGTGCTGCCTTTGAGATCAAGGCGTCAAGTGCCCGAACGAGCGCGTGCTGCCCTGCGGGGATTTTTTCCAGAAACGCATGGAGCACTGACATATTTGAACTACCTAAGCCAAGCGCAGCCTTGTATGGTCGCGCCCAACTTACTCTGCGTCAACCAAGTCGCGTTGCTTACAGAGCCGGATTCTCGAATCCATCCTTGAAGAGTCCAGGCGGGGGCGCCGCTGCGCGCACGCAGTCCCAGGTTTCCCCAATGCGGGGGCCGGTGTCGATCACTGCAAAGTCAGTCACATTGACCTTCTGCGCACCAACGGTGAGATCAAATACCCGCGAATCAATATCCAGATCCGCCCATTTGGTCGTGGTGAACAGATCGCTCTCCGCCGTGAGGGTGATATTGCCGCCGTCCGCCAGCACGATGCCGTAACGCTTGAAGGTATTGAGTAGCACGCGCGCTGCCGGGTTGTAACCGGTAAGCGGGAAATTGGCGTTCATACGCAGGCGCGCACCGTACGGAATGGTGGTGGACGGGCCACTCGGCGAGCCAGCATGGGAGGCTGGCCGGACATACAGGCGGCCTCCCACACCCCCAAGGGAACCATCGCTGGCCATGCGTTCGTTGCGGATGGTGAAGCGGATGGCGTGGCCGAGATCTCCACCGCCCGTAGCATCAAGCGCCAGTGCAGCGGCTATGTCATCCGCATTGAACATCAGCGGCGCCATGGGAAATCCCGCCGCATCCGCACTGGTGCAGTGCTCACCACGCCCTTCCGGCGGATACACGGCGTCAAGTTGCCACACGGCCAGGCATTGGGCTTGCAGCTCGTTCGCGCCTACGCTTTTGGCGTGGTAGGCCTCGTACAGCGCGCTCCCCTGAACCACCAGCAGGTGACAGTCCTCGGCTTCGTTATCGCAATCAAGGTCAACGTGGCTTTCAATCGCGGCATTCAGGGGCACCGGCATAGCCGCACCCAGCGCTTCACAGTCCGGGCTGTAATAACCGTCGGGGTGGGTGACGATGGTGCGCATCGGGCTGTCCGGCGGGGCGTGCACCACGATCAGGCTGAAATCAATCTGCATGCGCTGGAAACTGACGCCGCCGAAACCACCCAGGCTGCTGAGTGCAGCGATCATGCTGGACGAAGCGGGGTCAAGCGCCGCCGCGCTGATGTTTTGATTCCACACTGCGGTTGGGGAAAATCGGGGTAATGGTTCAGCCGCAAGCTGCATGGCGTACGTAGTCAGGAACCCTAACGCAATCCGTGCGTATGGCTGCATTGCATCAACTCCGGTTCAGTGGCCCATTCAGCGGCATAGGGTGCTTGCTTGTCCATGCACCACCCATGTGATAACTATACGTCAGGTCTGAGAGTGGAGCGAGCGATCATGGTCATGCAGCATTGCCCCTGGAATCATCCGGTGTGTGGCCGGTGATCTGGCTGGCACGAAGCATTTTATGGTTGCTCGCCAGGCTGCCCGGCCCGGCCCCGTATCGCCTGGCCCGGCGCTTGGCCGGCTTGTGGATGCGCCTCTCTCCCGGGAAGCGGAGCGTGGCCACGATCAACCTCAGGGCCTGCTATCCAAAGCTTGGCGATGCCGAAATCGACGCATTGGTGCGGGAAAGTTTTGTGCACTACGTGTGTTCCATCTTTGAAACCGGGCGCAATTGGTATTGGCCACTGGATCAGTTACAGGCCATGTGCGATGGGGATGCGGGGGTAAAACTGTTCGAGGAGTCACTGCGCCATGGCAAGGGCGTGGTGGTGCTCGCGCCGCACTTTGGCGCGTGGGAGTTCCTGGGAATGTTCCTGCAGAAATTTCCGGACATTGTCATCCTGTACAAGCCACCTGGGCACCCCGGCCTTGAAAAAGCACTGTTGCAGCAGCGGCGACGCGGCGGAGCCAACATGCTGCCGGCCACTGCCAGCGGTCTGCGTAAACTCTATGCCCATGTACTGGCGGGCAAGGGCGCTGGTATTTTGCCGGATCAGCAGCCAGGTTCCGGGCAGGGGCGGTTCGCACCGTTCTTTGGTGTCCCGGCGCTGACCGGAGTCATGGCTCCAAGGCTGATCCACAAAACCGGCTGCGAGGTATTTTTCGCGGTGTGTGAGCGGCTCGAAGGCGGGCGCTATCGCATGCACGTTTTTCCGGCAGGCGAGGGTATTTATTCTGACGATATGGACGTTGCCCTGGCTGAGGTCAACTGTGGTGTAGAGCAGTGCATTCACATTGATCCGGCCCAGTACCTGTGGAGTTACAAGCGTTTCCGTGCCCGCCCGGAGGGTGAGCCGCCGATGTACCCGTAGTCAGGGCACTTATTGCGCTTCGGTTTTCAGTTCCCAGGCTTTTGACAGCACCCAGGCACGCAGGGCGGCTGCCTGCTCCGCAGTCATCTTCTCGAAGCCAGGCATGCCCTTGGCAGACCGCGCGCCACCGATCACGATGCCGTCCCATTGCAGGTAGGTTTCCTTGGTCGCGTAGCGCAGGTCCGGTACCGATCCACCCCGCCGTGCAACGGCATTCTTGCCGTGACAACCGCTGCAGTAGAATTCGTTGAACGCTTCATGTCCTTGTTCAATTGTTTCAGCCGATGCGGTCTGCGTGGGCAGTTCAGGAAGGGGCGGGGGCACCCAGGTATTTTCAGGCATGGGAAGTTTTCCCTGCAGCGAAAAGGCCATGAGGCGGGTTTTGCCACTGGTCTTCTGGCCCGCATGGAAGGTGGGGTAATTGAATTGCATGGCATTGCCGGCGCCGATGGGAATCAGTACGCGTTGCTCCCCGCCGAGGGTATAGCTGACCGGGGCTGCGCCAATGGCCGAGCCGGTGGCGACACTCCACAGCCTCTTGCCGTCTGCTGCGTTGTAGGCGCTGAACAAACCATTGGCATCGCCCTGGAAAACCAGCTTGCCGGCAGTGGTGAGCACGCCGCCATTGAACGCCAC
>SHZL01000099.1 GCA_009692275.1 Lysobacterales bacterium
CCGGCCGTGAAGGCGAGCCGCCGACCGCAGCCGGGCAGTACCTGGTGGATGCGGTGACTGCCTACACTGCGTTCGAAGGCGCCCTGGCTGCGCTGTTTCACCGTGAACGCACCGGTGAGGGCCAGTTGGTCCAGGTGAATATGCTTGACGCAATTGCCACGCTTCAGATGCAGGAGTTGTCTGTGTTTACCGTGGGAGGAAAGAAACAGACGCGTTCCGGCGAGCCACATGCGCACGTGTATATCCGGGCGCCGTATGGTGCTTTCGCAACCAGCGACGGCTTCATTATTGTTGCTTTTCCCAAGCTCAGGACTTTGGGGGAAGCCATCGGCGAGGAAAGTTTTATCGGCATGGATGACGAAGTCGATGCCTGGACGCATCGCGATGAAATTTTTTCCAAGACCCGGGACAAACTAAAAACAGGAACTACAGCACAGTGGCTGGGAATATTGGGTGAAGCCGGCATCTGGTGCGGTCCGGTATACGGCTACCAGGAGCTGGTTGACGATCCACAAATCAGGCACAACGGAACTTTTGTCGAATACGATCACCCGACCGAGGGACGGGTTAAAACGCCAGGATTCCCGATCAAGTTCTCCAAAACTCCATCTCGCGTAGCCCGTGGCGCCCCGCTCGTTGGAGAGCACACACGTGATATTTTAGCTGAAGCCGGCTACGACAAGGAAGCCATTGACCGCCTGCAGGGCAGCGGCGTCGTCCATTGCGCATAACAGGGTAATGCGGGCCTACCATGCCATAACATGGGATCATCCGCGGGGGCTCAATGCACTGTCTGCGGCAGCAGGGTTGCTTGGCGCCAACGACGGTTTGTCCATTTCCTGGGAAGCTCACTCCCTGGAGCAATTTGAGTCCCACTCGATAGCAGACCTTTGCCAAAAGTACGATCTCGTTGTCTTCGATCATCCGCATGTCGGCGAAGCAATCCAAAATCAGTGCTTGCTCCCGCTCGAGGCGGTCTTCCCCCAGGAGTTCATGGAGTATCTGCAAGCCAAAGTTATCGGACCCTGCTTCTCAAGCTATTTCTATGCTGGAAAGCACTGGGGCATCCCGGTTGACGCGGCAGCACAGGTCATGGTGGTACGCCCAGACCTCCTAGCTGACGAAGCCCCCGCCACCTGGGAGCAAGTACTCTCCCTATCGAAAAGAACCGCTGCAGTGGCGCTACCGCTGTCTGGGCCACACGCACTGTTAAGTTTCATGTCCATTGCAGCGGCCGCGGGTGAGCCCCCGGCCACCGCGGATCCGGCTGAGTTCATTACACCTGCGACGGGTGCGAAGGTGTGGGACCTCATGCGTGACCTGGTGTCTCGCAGCCCGGCGGGAAGTCTTGGCCAGAACCCGATCGGGATTCTGAACCACATGAAGCATCATGAAGACGTCATTCTGTGTCCCCTGGTTTATGGATATGTCAATTACTCCGTGCCGGCAACGGGTAACGCCCTGCGCTTTATCAATGCGCCCTGTTTCGCGCAAGTCGGGCGGCCGGGTTCGACACTTGGCGGAACTGGAATCGGCATTTCAGCCCGCTGTGAATGGTCCTCTGAACTTGAGAAGCACCTGGTATGGTTGGTGAGTGCGGAGGCCCAGAATCGCTTCATTCCATGCCATGACGGCCAACCCAGTTTGCGATCCGCGTGGAGTGACCCCGCCATTAATGCACGCACAGGGAATTTCTTCAGCAACACCGCCCTGACACTGGAGACGGCCTATGTGCGACCAAGGCATGCGGGTTACATCGGGTTTCAAAACCGGGGCTCAGCCATGCTCAGAGAGTCGTTTACCGGTAGCGATACCGCCGCCACCGTGATTGGTAAATTACAATCCTTGTACACTGCCAGCCGTGCTTGAGCCCCTCGCGCATGTGACATGAGGCGTCAAGCGTAGGGCACGCATGCGCAAGCAGCATGACGAAAGCGGAATAAAAAGGAGAAAGCAATGACTGATGAGATTCTTTTCGAAGTAACAGGCCAGGTTGCGACCATTACGATCAACCGTCCACAGAAGCTGAATGCGGTCACAGCGGAAATGTCAAACGCCATGGTCGCTGCCGTCTCGGACTGTAATGCGAATGACAGCATTCGTTGCATCATTGTAACCGCAGCGGGCACCAAGGCTTTTTGTGTGGGCTCCGACATCCTTGAGCTCGACAAGTACCAGACGCCCTGGCAATTTCGCAACCGTTCAGACTATTGCGATGCGCTGCGTACCTTGCTGAAACCATCGATATGCGCGGTCAATGGCTATGCTTTGGGCGGGGGCCTGGAAACTGCCATGACCTGCGACATTCGCATAGCATCGGAAAACGCCCGCTTCGGCGCACCGGAAATCAAACTGGGCTGGATAGGCGGAGGGGGTATGGCAGTACAGCTGGCGCACTCTATTGGCATGTCAAATGCGGCCTTGATGCTCATGACCGGTGATTACGTTTCTGCAGAAAAAGCGCTGGCCTGGGGTTTGGTAAGCGAACTCGTCCCTGCCGATGAATTGATGGAGAGGGCACGGACTATTGCCCACCTCATCGCCAGGCGAGCCCCGATTGCCGCTGAAACCGCAAAGCTGAACCTGAAAGCTGCGTATTCCATGTCCGTTGAAGAGGCCATGCATTACGAACGCGACCTTCAAACCATCTGCTTCGCGACGGCTGACGCTCGCGAAGGAATTGCGGCTTTCAAGGAGAAACGAGAGCCGGTATTCAGGCGCCGCTGAGGCGGCCGATAGCAGTTTCTTCCTGCGCTGACGGCTCAGCAGCCAATCAGATTGTGCGTTAAGGAAGCTCTGAATGAATCAGTTTCCTTAATCTCCAAATCTCAAAAACAGCAGAAAAAGAGAAAAGAGTGTCGCAATACGGAAAGCGGATTCAGTGCCGTTCCAGACTTCGGACTGCCACATCAGAAACCACTCGCCACCCACGACGATAAAGCCACCAAACCACAGGCCGACACCCAGCAGCAATGCCAGCGAGGCGAGTGCTTTCTTCTGACGAAACCGGTCTGCATCGTGCCGTGCTTGCCACATGGCAATGGTCGAAATCCACCCAAGAATTGCGATCAAGACCGCTGCCGCGATGATTGCTATGTAGCTGAGGTGATGGATAAGAGGCGAATGAATGCCACGCCACATCAGTCTGTTGCCGGGAAACGTCGTGTCCATGCTCAACACATGCTGCACGAACAGGAAATTGGACTGGTAGTCCGTGATGTTGTTTAGCGCAACCATCGATGAATACAAAGTTGCAAGCGCCACCAGAAAAATCGCGCCGAGCCATGAAACCCATGGTATCCCTCCCAGTACCCGCAGATTCGAGGGACATGATAGCGTTAAATGCCAAAATGTGAGCAGCTTCCCTGGCAAGCACTTTATTTAGCGCCCCTCGTAAGGAATACGGATGTTGATGGTCAGGCCATGGGGTTCGGTGTGGCTCAGCCGGAACGAATGCTGGCCGCCATAGAGTTCCAGCAGGCGTTCGCGGGTATTGCGCAGGCCCACGCCACTGGAATCTACAATCTGGCCGTTAATCAACTCGACTCCGGGGCCGTCGTCGGCAAGCTCCAGCTGCAGGTCACCGGCAATACCCGCGCCGCGATGCGCAGGTGGCCGCCTGCTTCGGCACGGGCAATCCCGTACTTGATGGCATTTTCCACCAGGGGTTGCAGCAACAGGCTGGGGATCATTGCTTCCTGCGCCTCGTCGCTGACATCGACCTGCAGCCTGAGGCGCTCCTCAAAGCGTACTTTTTCGATATCCAGATACAACTGTAATGCCACCAGTTCCTGTCTCAGCGTGACCCTCTGCATCGGGTCGCTGTCCAGTGAATAGCGCAGGAAACTCGACAGGCGCGTGACCATGCGGTTGGCCAATTCCGTTTGCTGCTCCAGCACCAGGGTGGAGATGGCATTGAGAGTATTGAACAGAAAGTGGGGATTGAGCTGGTAACGCAGCATTTTCAGCTGGGCCTCATGCGCCATGGCCGCCGATTTCAGCGCGCTTTCCCGGACTTCCTGGAAAATGCGGTAGTACTTGATGGCGAAGTACAGGGCGCTCCAGGCCAACATGACCGTCCAGCCCGAAACATAGCCTTCCAGGAAGGAGACTTTCTCATACATCTCCGTGGCGGTGGGCCCCATTTTCTCCGCCCAGGCCTCCATGTCCTCACTGGTTTCGATCCAGTGGTAATACAGGTAGGCGCGGCTACTCATCCACACATAGCCGGCGGCAAAACTGCCGGCGAAAAAAGCCACTAGCTGAAGCCATGCGGCCTTTTGCCACAACAAGTGCTACAGAATGCGCAAGCCCAGGCTGAGTATCACGGCTATGGTGGTTATGGCGGCCACGTAGTAGCCGTAATGCGGCGCAATCTCTTCCAGCACCACCACGGAAAAACCGTACTTGCCAATAAGGCCCCAAGCCGCCAAGCCGCCAAGTTGCAACACCCAAAACAGATGCCGCGGTTGCTCCAGCCAATTGCTGATTTTCATCCGGCAATTCTACAGGCTAAGGTTGACTGAAACGCCGCATTTCGTCTGGACAATGCGGCATTTCAACCTGTTGGCGGCTCGTTCTGCCGAACCTGCAGAATATTCTCTTGCTCAGTAGCCTGCCGGATTTTGCTCAATAACCCACTTTGGGGGGTTTGCGGAATTTGAGGGTCATGCGGTTGGACTCACCAATGGCCTTCATCTGCGCTGTGAGTTCCGGGTTGTCCTTACTGGTGGCCAACGAAGGAGGCAAACGCCAGACGATATCGTCCGGGCCAGGCTGGTCTTTCGGGTTCTCGTTGATGGCGCTTTCGGCCACGAACTCAAAGCCGGCATCCTGCATGGCCTTCATGAGGAAGCTTTTTTTCAGGTAGCCGTGCGATCCGTCGGCAAATTCAGCGGAACTGTCTTCCGGCGCCTGGTGCTGGACGATGCCCACGATGCCACCGGGCTCCAGGATGTCGAAGGCGTTTTTCAAAGCCGTGTCGAGGAAGGCCCCGTCCGCATTGAACCGCGTCATGTTGTGCAAGGCGCGAATAAACAGGACGGCATTGGCGGTACCCTTGAACGATTCCGGCATGTCGCCAAACACAAAGGCCGAGACAGGGGCGCCGTTTTCGCCAGCCCAGGTTTGCGCTTCTGCGGTCCACGTGCTTACCCAGGTCTTCTTCTCTGCCATGAATTCCGGGGTGACCCATTCGAACTTGGGATGCATGTTGAGGGCGTAATCTACCCCAATGAGCGAGCCATCCTGGCCGAGATAAGGCAACAGGATTTTCGTATACCAGCCTTCTCCAGGCAGGGCCTCAACCACGTTCATCTCGGGCACAATGCCGAAGAATTCCAGCGTCTGTTGTGGGTGACGCCACTCATAGCGCGCCTGGACATCTGGAGGTTGGGCGGCCAGGATTTGGGCCAGGCGCTCCGAATCGGCATCAGCGGCAAATACGCTGGCGGAAAACGCCAGGGAGATCAGTAAACCTGAATACTTACGCATAAACGAATCCTCATTAAACCAAAAAAAAGGAGAAATTCTACTGAAGTGTACTGCATTTGTGGCTTCCCTTTTCCGGTCCGGGGCCGCCCTCGACCGGCGGAGTAAAACTCGCGGCAGGACGAACCAACGGGTGCAGCCCAATGGCGTCAACAGCCGCAAACCAAACGTGCTACGGGGCGCGGTAGACTTCCTTGCCCCCCAATACCGTCAACAGCACCTGGGTATCACCAATCTGGTCCGGTGGGATGTCAAACAACTGGCGATCCAGCACAATGAAATCCGCCATCTTGCCCGGCGCCAATGAACCGGTCTCGGCTTCCAGGTACAGGGCTTCGGCACCGGCCAGGGTGAAGATACGCAAGGCCTGGGCAAGGTCAATACCCTGGTCCACGCCTTGTACGCCGGGAAACACACCATAGGGGTCCGCGCGGGTAACCATGGCCTCGATGCCCGGCCAGGGCGAAGGTGATGGCACCACCGACGGCCAGTCCGATCCATACGTTACGCGGGCGCCGGATTCCAGCAATTTGCGGATCGGCCACCAGGTCTGCAGGCGATCTTTGCCCACCATGGAATCCATCGAAGCTACCAGCCCCGACGGGTACCACATGATCGGCGACATCTCCGCCGTGACATTCAACTCAGCAAAACGCGGCAGGTCGGCGTCGGAGATTGCGGCGGCATGGGCCACTTCATGGCGCAGATCCATTTTGCCGCTGGCCTTGCGTGCTGCGGCGAAGGCATCGAGCGCCACGCGCACGCTGCGATCACCGGTAGCATGGATCTTGATGGTCAGCCCCTGGGCATCGAGCGCGGTGACATCCCCCGCCAGTTCCTCCGGCGTAAAATTCAGCTTGCCGGTATCCGGATTCGGGTGGGTTGCGTCCGCCAGGTACGGCTCCAGGAATGCCGCCGTGCGCGTGGGTGGAATGCCGTCCAGAAACATCTTGACGAAGTTGTTCTTAACCAGTTGCGATTGCAGGTTGCCGCGGTTGGTGATGTTCTCCAGCTCCTGCTCCCGGGTCTCAGTCCAGGAGTTTTTCCATGGCAAGCTGGCGGCAACGCGCATGGTCAGCACGCTCCGCTGTTCGGCGGCGCTGTATGCACTAACGGTGTAGCGATCCGCCTGCGCATCCTTCATTGCAGTCACGCCGACTGCGTTGAGCTGGGCTATGGACCAGAGGACGGCGTCTTCACTCTGCTGCGGCGAATAGGCCGGCAGGCTCTGCATCGCCTGATAGGCGGCCTTGTCCAGCAGAATGCCGGTGGGTTCGCCGGTCTTCGCGTCGTGCACAATCGTGCCGCCATTGGGATCGGGCGTATCGCGCGTAATGCCGAGCACCTCCAGCGCCCTGGAATTGAGCCACGCGTTGTGCACCGTGGAATCCATCAGGAATACCGGCTGGTCGGGAATGATCGCGTCGAGCAAGGACTTGTGCGGCGGTTGTTCTGCACCCAGCAATTCCGCCGACCACTGCCCGCCCCGCACCCATTCACCCTGCGGCTTGGCTGCGGCACATTCCTGCACGCGTTGCAGTACCTGCTCCATGATGAGGCTGAACGGAAACCCGCACTCAAGTAGTTCCTTGCGGCCGGCATCCATGGGGTGCACGTGGGTATCAATGATCCCGGGCATCACCATGCGTCCTTCCAGATCCACTGTTCGCGTGGCCGGACCCGCTACCGCCTGCACATCGGCCGCAGTACCGACTGCCAGCAATTTTCCATCCTTGACTGCCAATGCCTCGGCCCAGGGCTGCCCCGGATCTTCTGTATAAAAGTGTGCGTTTGCGTAGATTACGTCCGCGTACTGTGGCGCGGGTGTGGCCTGCGCTGGCATGGTCGAAGCTGCAGGGGCCGTGGTTGCGGTGGCGGGCGTAGCAGTGTCCTTATTACACGCCGTTATCGCCGCTGCGATAAGCAGGGCCAGCAGCGCCCGCTGAGTAAAGGAAAAACCTCCCGGCAAAATTTGTGATCCCGGGCGAGGATAACCAGGAACAAACGTCATCCCGGGCTTGACCCGGGAACCATGAGTTATACCGCGGGATAGACTGGGGCTTGCGGGCCTTTGGCCCTTGGCCGGAATGACGGAGTTAATCAGAAGTTCCTTAATCATTAACAAACCCTCATCGAATCAGAAACACAGCACATCGCTGGCAAGTGCACCGCAGTCCAGCTTTCGTTCGATGCAAGCAGCGTCGCAGCCACTCGCTATGCCGGTCGTGTAAACTCTTGACTGCCCTGAGGAGCGGCCCGGAACAGAGTAACCCTGCATAACTGGTGTAGTCCAGATAACGGCTGAGGACGTGAAGGATGGCGGCGTATAAAACCATAGAATGGCTGGATGCTGGCAAAGCCGTGCGCCTGCTGGACCAGTCGCTGCTTCCCAGGCAGGTCGCCTACGCAACATGCTCCGATGTCGCGGGCGTGGCAGAAGCCATCAGGAACATGACCGTGCGCGGCGCACCGGCCATTGGTGTGACGGCAGCTTACGGCCTGGTGGTCGCAGCGTATCGCGAATCCTCTGACGAAATTGCAGATATTCACCGCGCAGTGCAGGAAGCCATCGAGGTGCTGAAGGCTTCCCGGCCAACGGCCGTCAACCTCTTCTGGGCGCTGGATGAGATGGTAGCAGGGGTGAACAGGATTTCTGTTGACAGCGGCGAGGAGTATAGAAATGCGCTGCTGTCCTGTGCCCACCAGATGGCAAAAGACGATATCAACATCAACCGGGCGCTTGGTCAGGCTGCCATGGAACTGATGCCGGCAGAAAAAGTGACGTTTATCCATCACTGCAATACGGGCTCGCTGGCCACCGTCGATTTCGGCACAGCGCTGGGGGTTATTCGCACTGCGCATGAAGCGGGCCTGAAGGTTCACGTCTTTGTCGACGAAACCAGGCCGCGCCTGCAGGGTGCACGCCTGACTTGCTGGGAACTCGAGAACCAGGGCATTTCCCACCAGCTGATCGTCGATGGCGCTTCCTCGCAGGTCATGAAAACCTTTGCGGTGGACATGTGCGTGGTCGGCGTTGACCGGGTAGCCGCCAACGGGGACGTGGCCAACAAGATCGGGACGTGTAACCTCGCCATCGTGGCCAGGGCGCACGGCGTGCCATTCTACGCCTGTGCTCCTTTGTCCAGTGTCGATCTTGCGACCCGCAGTGGCACCGGCATCACCATCGAAGAACGCGATCCGGCCGAGGTCAAGATCATCAATGGCGGCTGGGTGGCACCGCGGGATGTTGAGGTCTATAACCCGGCATTTGACATAACGCCGGCCGAATTTATAACGGCTATCGTCACCGAGAACGGCGTGGCGTATCCGCCGTTTGCAGAAAACCTGCGACGGTTGAAGGAGCAGTAGCCAGTGGATTTATCGTCGAACTCAACAGCAGACTGGATCGGAGAGGTTCACCGGGTGGCAGCACGAATTCGCCGGCGGGGTTTTGCCTATGTGCTGCAAAACGATGGCGGCTACCTCAGCCAGATTTGTTCTTCCGCGGAATTATTTGCTTACCTCTACTGCCGGGGAATGCGCCTCGGTGCGTCACAGGCGCCGATGATCCCCGAGCCCTTCACGGCGGTGCCGGGACCGGGCCAGCCCAGGCTTTCCGGCGCGTTGTACAACGGGCCAACCGGGCCCGAACTGGACCGCTTCATTTTTTCGCCGGGGCATTATGCGCTGGTGCTGTACGTCACCCTGATCGAGGTGGGCCGCATGGCCCCCGAAGGTTTGCGCGACTT
>SHZL01000100.1 GCA_009692275.1 Lysobacterales bacterium
ATATTGTGGTTTTTAAGTCTGAATCGGGCATTTATAGCCCGTTCAAAAATGCTATTTTGAGGCCCAATCATCACCTTATGCAAATCTAAACACTACATATTGTGGTGAAAGTATTTAATCAATCCCATATGTAGTGGCTGAGTAGTTACTCTTTTGTAAAGAATGGAGGGATAATAGCTTTTGTCACTTTTAAACCTTCGACATTGGCTCCTAATGATTACCAGTAATTCAACCATAGAAAAACCGCCAAACCAAGGTCGCCAACTGCCAAAAACTGCCAATATAAACAAAAGTCCTGAAAGCTTATTTAGTTGTCTGCTGATATGAGTTTACAGCAGAAAATGTCCCATCGTCAAGGGAGTCATGTCCCGAAGCATGCCCCAATTTGGCCGGGACATCTAACAGGAAATGTGTTCCTCGGTGAGTCTATTCGACCCGAGCGCTTTGAACTGGTTACTTCTGGTCAGTATTCCCATTCCTCATGCGACAGGGGGAAGCGGTTCAGCTCTTCGCGGTGCAGGCGCCACTGGGGCAGGAAGCGGTCCAGCAGCTCGCGGAAGTGATCGTTGTGGTGGCGCTCGAGCAGGTGGACCATCTCGTGCACCAGCACATACTCCAGGCAGAGCGCGGGCTTCTTCGCCAGGTCCAGGTTCAACCAGAGGCGCCGGGCGGCAATATTGCAGCTTCCCCAGCGCGTCTTCATCTTCTTGATGCCCCACTCCTCCACCGTCACGCCCATCTCCGGCTCCCACCGGGCGATCAGCGGCGGTATCTGCTCGCGCAGCCGCTGGCGGTACCAGCGCAGCAGCACGGCCTCGCGTTTGTCCCTATCGGCGCCGGGGCGCACCTGTAATTCCAGCGTCGTATTATTCGGCAGGCTGACCGCCGCGGGTCCCTCGTGCTCGATGACATCCAACCGGTAGCGCCGCCCCATAAAATAGTGGCTTTCGCCGGTGACCATCTCGCGCGCGGACTGGCGCACCTGCTGCGCGAACTTGTCTTGCTGCCGCCGAATCCAGCGCAGCCGGGAGACAACCGCCAGGCGCACGGCTTCATCGTCAACGCGCAGCGGCACGGCAATCCGCACCCGGCCGTCGGGCGGGTAGACGCCCAAATGGAGGTTCTTGATGTCCTTGCGGACGATCTCCACCGCGATGCCCTGGACTTCGATCTGGCGCCGGTTAGTAGTCACGCTGGTTTTGCACGATTTCGAAGATGGTATTCACCAGGGCGTCGTCGCCGCCCAGCACCGATTTGATGGCGAGGCGCACCTCACGCTCCTTGAATTTGTTGCCGCGCCAATCCGCTTTCTTCACGCTGCGGATGGCGTCATCCACCTCAACCGCCAGGCGGGTTGTGGTATCCCCGGCTGGGAAACCCCCGTATGCCGTTGCGCTATCACGCATGGTCCGGTCTACCATGTCCTTCAGATTGTCATATAGGGAGCGCAGCGCCGGGCTGTTGATGGCGGCGGGGTAGGACGGCTGGCTCTCAGGCTTTGCCGCCTGCCTGGTCAGCGCCACGATCTTTGCCAGGTAGGCTTTGTAGTCTACCGCCTGCTGCTTACGCTGCTGGATCAGGTCTTCCAGCAGCGCCGACATCTTCTCGTAGTACTTCGGGTTGACGGGCGTCTCGTCGATGATCAGTTTGCGCACGTTGTTCTCGATGGTCTCGGCCATCGCCGCGGGATTCCCGCGCAGGCCGGGGGGCAGCGCATCGACCGCCGCCGTGCCGCGCTCCACAATCAGCTCCACCAGGCTCATATCGTCGAAGGCCGACAGCTTCACACTCTCCTCGGCGCGGATATACATATCCAGCAGCAGCCGCATGTCCGGCTCATGCGCCTTCATGTCGATGGCATCGGCGCTGTGCAGCTTGACAGCCCCGCGCACCTGCTCGTAGTAGCTCACCTCAGCCTTGATCGCCTGCGCCTCCGCGTCGGCATAGCCGGCCTGGCGCATCTCGTTGGCCAGGTTGGCGTAGGCCCTTATAAGGGAAGCGACCTGCTTGTAGAGGGCCACGCGCCTGGGTTCCTTGTCTTTCAAGCCAGCGGGATCATCGCTGGGCGCGGAGAAGCAGCGCAGGTAGGCCTCTTCATCCCGCGGCGGCTCGACCGGCTCGCACAGCGCCTTGATTAATTCACGCGCCTCCTCCAGATGCTCGCGGCCCTGCTGCAACCGGTCTTTCAGCAGTCCGGCCACATCCGCCGCATCATAGCCATCGAAGGCCGCGCCGGTGTAATCCTTAATCGACTGCTGCAGCGACTGGAACAGGTCCTTATAGTCGATGATGGCGCCATATTCCTTGTCCTCGCCGTCGAGGCGGTTGACGCGGCAGATCGCCTGGAACAGGCCGTGGTCGCGCATCTGCTTGTCTATATAAAGGAAGGTGGCGGGGGGAGCGTCGAAGCCGGTCAGCAGCATGTCCACCACGATCAGCAGCTTCATCTGCCCCGGCTGATGGATGAAGCGCTGCTTGACCTCCCGCTCGAACTGCTCGACCTTAACCATGGCGGTCTCTTCCGGCTCGTTGAAGTGGCCGGCCAGCATCTTGCGGTAGATGTCGTACTGGCGCAGCTTCTCGGTCAACCCTGCGCCGCTCTCTTCGCCCTTGATATCGGCCGGCGAGGGCTTATAGGAGGTGATGATGGCGCATTTGCCCGCCAGGCCGGTCTGCTGGAACATCTCGAAAAAGCGGCAGGCGGCGTAGATGCTGCTGCAGACCAGCAGCGCGTTGCCGTGCCCGCTCTGCAGCCGGTCGCGCACCTCCATGTCCAGCAGGATGTCTGCCACGATCTTCTGCAGCCGGTCCTGCGCGCTGAGCACCTGCTGCATCGTGCCCCAGCGCTGCTTGAGCTGCGCCCTGGCATAGTCCGTCAGCCCCCTGGTTTTGCTCTCGAACCACAGGTCGATCTTTTCCGGCGCGGTGATGTTCTGGTCGATGTCGCGCGCCTCGTAGCGCAGATCCAGCACCACACCGTCGCGCACCGCCTCGTCGTACTTGTAGGTGTGGATGTACGGCCCGAAGACCTCGATGCTCTTCTGCTTGTCCCGCTTGAGCAGAGGAGTGCCGGTGAAGCCGATCAGCATGGCGCCCGGCAGCAGCGCCTTCATCGCCTGGTGCAGCTTGCCGGACTGGGTGCGGTGGCACTCATCGACGAAGACGAAGATGTTGCCCTTAGCGCGGAAGCCCTGGGGCAGGTGGCGCTGGATGTCATCGATAAAGGCATCGATATCGCCTTCATCGCTGCTGCCGAACTTATGCACCAGCGAGCAGATCAGCCACTTGTCGCCGGCGTTGAGCACACTTACCAGGTCGGCCCCGCTGGTGGTGCGGTAAACCTCTTCGCTGACACCCTGGAAGACCTTTTCGATCTGCTCGTCGAGCTCGCGGCGGTCGGTGATCAGCAGCACGCGGGCGTTGGTCACGTGCTCGCGCATCCACTTGGCCAGCCAGACCATCGTCAGGCTCTTGCCGCTGCCCTGGGTGTGCCAGATGATGCCGCCCGCGCGGCGCTGCACGTGCTCTTGGGCGGCCCGCACCCCGAAGTACTGGTTGTGGCGGCAGCTCTTCTTGACGCCGGCGTCGAAGACGATGAAGTCGTGTACGATCTCCAGCAGGCGCTCCTGGCGGCAGAGCTGGCCGAGCGCGCGGTGCAGCGGGTTCTGCACCGCGCTAGCTTCCCGCCAGGTCAGGTAGTACTTCTCCGGCGTCTCGATCACGCCGTAGCGCAGCCCTTCGGTATCGTTGCCCGCCATCACGAGCTGCACCGTGGCGTAGAAGGGCCGGATGAAGGCCTTCTTCTGGCTGTCCAGGTTCTGGCGGATGCCCTCGGTCACCGACACGGTCGAGCGCTTCAGCTCCAACACGCCCAGGGCGATGCCGTTGACGTACAGCACGATGTCCGGCCGCTTGGTGTGCTCCCCGGCGACGGTGACCTCCTCGGCGATGGCGAAATCGTTGAGGGCGGGGTGCTGCCAGTCAATCAGCCAGACGGTGATGTGCTGCTCGGCTACATCGGGCTTGACCTTCACGCCGTAGCGCAGCAGGCCGTAGACCGCCTGGTTGGCGTCGTAGAGCGTCTTGCTGCCGCCCAGCGCCGTGGCCTGGCCCAGCTCATAGAGCACTCTGTCGATGATTTTGGCGCTGTGGCCCTGGCGCTTGAGCCAGGCGGTGAGCAGCGCCTCTTCAACGTTGCTGTTGCCTACACGATCCTTCCAGTGGCCGAGATAGGCGTAGCCCAGCTCATGCTGGAAGAGCTGGATGACGTGTTCTTGGGTCAGGATTTCGCGTTGGCCGATAGCGCTCATTTCTCCCCATTCTGGACCAATATTTCCGACTTTACATAGGTCTTGAAGTCGTCCAGCGACGTAAAACAGCGGAAGCCACCCTGGCTGGCTATGGCAATCACATCCTTGCCTTCGTTGAGCAGCACCGCCACAGGTTCGCTCAGCTCTTCCTGGATGCCGCGCGGCCACGCCAGATCAAATACCGCCCGCTGTTCGCCTGTTTCTGCGTTGGCAAAGTCGAAAGAAAGTTCACCACGGGGCAATTTTTGCGCTTCTACCCATTCGTTCAACTCCTCAAGCTGTTCCTCTTCTTCTTCGCTTGTGATGCCGCCTATAGGCGGGATTTCAACCCGCACTGCACCTGCTGAACCGGCCAGCCAGCGCAGGTCATCGTGCAGCAGTTCTTCCATGCGCCGGTTGACCTCTTGCGCCAGCAGCACCTTTCTGGCTTCCAGGAACTGGTCATAGTTCTCAATCCGCCACAGCGTGGGGTCGTCAGGAATCCACTGCGACGCCAGGGCACCGGGGTATGCTGCTTCTACCTCCGGAAAGTACGCCTCCGGCAGCCGGTCTCTGATGACGAGATTTGAATCTTTGGTGAGGAAGCAGAAGTTGGCCAGCGCGTTCACTTCTGCCTTCTTGAAATTGTGTTTGTAGAGCTGCGCCTTGGGGAAAATGTGGTGTACCTCCAGCCGGTTCATCTTGCCTAACAAATTGGCCCTCAGCGGCAGACCGGTTCCCCAGTCTTGGGTCGATCCCATGCGGGTGATCATGTATAGTAAGGGATAGAAACGCGCACCCAGGCCCCAACCGGTGAAATTTCCCGGTTCTGTGCGCAGACTGCCGTGCCAGAGGCGCAGTTGTTCGAGCAGCTTGTCGAGCCCACCTTCAGGCCCTTCCAGCGCCGCCAGATCCTGGTCGATGTACGTCTCCGTGGAACCGGAAAAGCGGCCCCACATGCCGGCCTGCACAAACCAGAACAACAGCTTGTCCCGTTCCTTCTCGTTCATCGCCCAATTGCGGTGGTCCAGGTACCGCACCATCACCGGCACACCGAACCGGCCGAAGAACACCCGGTCATGGTCCAGGCCCAGCCGTCCGCTGATCAGGTTGAGGCAGGTGTCGATGTGCCTGGCGGCGCGCTTGAGGCCGTCCTGGACTTCCTCAGCGTCTTTTTCATGCAAATACAGAAACTTGGCCTCGCCCGTCAGAACCGTGTTCAATGAACGCAGCAGCCAGTCCAGGTTGAACTGGTAGTCGGCATCTTCCCATATCTTGATCTGGCGCTTCATAACATCCCGCGCCTCGGGCCAATCTGAGCAAATCTTGGCCAGCGCCAGGTCGCCCTTGGACAGCTTTGTGCCGCCGCTGTTGACCCGGTTGAAGATATCCACCACCACGTCCAGAGATTTGTCGCTGCCGGTGACTTCCTCCACATGCAGGTCCACATCGGTGATGGCGAGCAGGTAGCTGAGCCGCGCCACATACTTCCCCATCATGAGCGCCAACTCCGGCTGCGCATTCAGGCGCGTGATAAACTCGCCCAGGCCGGCGTTGCCCTTTTTCATCAATTCCGTGACATCGACCCACAGCGGATCATCCTTCATCTTCACAGGCTGGTAAAAGGAAAACCATTCCGATTCCAGGTGAAAGCGCAGATCGGTAAATGCCCGCTCGTTGCCGTCGAAGAATTTCGGCGGCCTGCCCCGCACGACCCCATAGATCGAGGTCATCCGCTGCTGGCCGTCCAGCAGCAACTTCACCACGCCCGCCGCCAATTTGCCGTCTCCGCGATGGTGCGCCGATTTCGACTCCGTGACCCACACCAGCAGCCCGCCCACCGGGTGGCGGCGGTAGAGCGAGTCGAAAAAACTGCGCACCTGGTCGCGGTTCCAGACGTAGCCCCGTTGAAACTCAGGCAAGGCCATGTGCCCGCTGTCGATATGATCCAGGATGGTCGAGATTTTCATGCGGTGCTTTCCTCCTTTGTGCATGGTCTAACCAGCCGGATTCTGCCATTGAGGAGTTGTTGCATCATCCCTTGCTTAATCTGCTGTGTCTTGTTCCGCCGGCGCTCCAGCGCGGCAATTTCGGCGTCCATGTCGGACAGGACCGTGGCGATGGCATTCTGTTCCTCCAAGGGTGGTAGGTCGATTGCAATCTCAGCAAGGTTGCGTGCGCTGATATGAACCACGGCGTCCCCCTGTCCCATCTGGGCTTTCTGACGGACCACGGTCTCATGGTTCATAAGGTAACCCAGGTAAAGTGAATTCTGCCCTGCGGGTCTCAGCACGACAATATCGCCACCGGCATACGCTTCTTCTATACCCAGATACGCGGCGCATTTGCCAATCTCCTCAGATGTTTCCCCTGAACCTGCAAATAGAAGATCGCCTGTTTTGATAGGCAAAGCGGTAGATGCAATGTCAGCAGGAATGCGTGAGACTGGCGATAACACATAGTTGTGATACGTCGTGTAAAGCTCGCCATAGCGGATGCAAGGGACACCATCATCAGATACATCATTGCGCTTGATGCCCCGTCCCTTTGAGAACGCCCCCAAGTCGGCCAGCGTATGGCGTGTCCACACCCTACTGAACCCCGGCAGGCGGGTTTTGCCGGTGAGGAGCTGCTGCATGGTGGCCTGCTTGATGGCCCGCTTTTTGGCGATTAGCTTGTCTAAAGCCCCGATCAACCCATCCACATCCGACAATACCTCGGCGATGGCGCGTTGTTCTACTTTGGTGGGCGGGAGAGGAATTTGTGTACTTCTGATCGTCGTTAGTCCCAAGTTTCTAATGGTTGTTCCTGTGAGTCCATCATTAAACTGGCGTGCAACTGATTCTGTCTGGAGAGAGTAATAGAAATATCTCGTCTCAACGTCATCCTTCACATTAAGGTAGGCAGCGCTTTTCCCGAGAACAACCGCTTCTCCAGCAAATAATGCAAGGTTGCCGATTGTGCCGTTGATAGATAGGAGGACGGTTTTGTCTCCAAGATTCTTTTTGTATTTCTTGAACTCAGAAAATTCTACGGCCTTGGTGTCTTCCGTAATGACTATGCGGCCCTCATGAATGTTATTCCCATTGATGAAGAAATATTCACCATGTTGTGAATAAACCGGTGTTGCGTGAAGGCCGTCCCCGATTTCTGTAGTAACCGCGCCAAGCTTAACTAGATCCCAATCTCCAGGGATCGCCCCAACCTCGGTCTGCTTGTACCCATGCGATATCGTGACCGCGCCATCGGTACTGTGTGGAGACTTCGGTTTTGTCGTAGTTGTGCTCATGCCCATACCAGCCCCATTTGCATCAGGTGGTCTTCCACCTTCGTACTCAGCGTGTCCACCTCCAGTTCCAGCTCCGGCAGCGCATGGGTGTAGCGCTCTTCCAGTTCCTTGACCCGGCCGGCGAGATGCTGGGTCAGCCGCTGCACCTCGCCCTCGATGGCGGCCTGGATGGCGGTGAACCACTTATCCTCGACGGCGAGCGTTTTGATTTCGGCCTCGGTAAGCTCGGCATATTTCGCCAGCACCCTGGCGTCGAGCGCGGCCTGGGCGTCTCTGACGGCTCTGTCGGCTTCGGCCTCGGCGTCGATCAGCGCCAGGCATTGCTCCAACGCGGCTATTTCGTCCCCGTTATCCGCATCCAGCGTCAATTGTCCGTTATCCGTTCTCAACTGCTTGAGCCGCTCCCTCACGCTGCTTTTGGTGACCTTGTCTTTATCGTTGGCGGCGTCCGCCAGCAGCCCTTCCTCGCCGCTGTGTTCCTCGATGAACGCCTCCAGCTCCTGGGCGGCGGCTTCCTGCCGCGCCTGCAAGTCATCGATGGCGGCCTGCCCGGCGGCGAAATAGCGGGCGACGATCAGGGGCGGTGGAATCAGGTCCAGCTTGACCTTCTTGCCGCCGATGATCAGGTCCGGCGTCTCTTTGATCTTCTTCTCCGGGTCGTCAATGATGGCGCGCGGCCGGGCGGCTGCGACCCAGCCATCGGCGGCGATCAGGTAGACATCGTCCTGCAGCACCTCGGCCCAGTAGTCCATCAGCCGCTGGTAGACGTCGTAGCGGTCCAGCAGCGGCAGGCCGGCGAAGCGGGTGAGCAGCTCTTCGGACAGGGTGTGGATGACCTCTTTAGGCCTGGCGCCCACCTGCAGCCCCTTGAGCAGCGACTCGTGGGCGGCGCGCCACGTGTTGAAGACGGCGGCGACGCGCTGCGCGTAGGCCTGGAACTCGGCGTGGGCCAGGATGGTGGCCTTAACCTGCTGCGTCTCGACGCGCGCCTCGCTGTACCCTTCGCGGCCATTGCCCTGGAACAGCGACATCCGCAGCGAGGGGAAGACGGTCCAGTAGGCGTCCAGGGCGTCGATATCCCGCTGGGGGATGCCGCCGTTCAGGTGCGCGTCCAGGTCCTGCAGGTCTTCCGCTGCGCTGCCGTCGATGTAGCGCGGGATATTCAGGTTGTAGTCGTTGGCCGGGCTGGCAATCTCGGCCACGGATACCATGCGGGCGTACCCCGGCAGATCGAGCTGCCGGTTGAAGACGTCCACGATCTGGTGGATGTCCTGCGCGCGCAGGCGATTTTTATTACCGTCTTTGATGAAGCCTTTGGAGGCGTCGATCATGAAGATACCGCTGCGGGCCTGGGCGTGCTCCTTGTCGATCACCAGGATGCAGGCGGGGATGCCCGTGCCGTAGAAGAGGTTGGGCGGCAGGCCGATGATGCCCTTGATCAGGCCGCGCTGGATCAGGTTGCGGCGGATATCGGCCTCCCGGTTCCCCCGGAACAGTACGCCGTGCGGCAGGATGATGGCGCCCTTGCCCGTGCTCTTGAGCGACTTGATCAGGTGCAGCAGGAAGGCGTAGTCGCCGTTCTTGGCCGGGGGGATGCCGTATTCGAAGCGGCCGAACTCGTCGTGCGCCGGGTTCAGCCCGTTGGACCAGG
>SHZL01000101.1 GCA_009692275.1 Lysobacterales bacterium
GGAGCCGGAATTTTTCGTATTCGACGATGTGCGCTTCAGCAATGGCCTGCATGGCTGCTCCTACGAAATTGATTCGGAGGAAGGCGCATGGAACTCGGCGGCCGAGTATGAGGGCGGCAATAGCGGACATCGTCCCGGGGTAAAGGGCGGATATTTTCCAGTGCCACCGGTGGATTCATTGCATGATTTACGCGCCGAAATGTGCCGCGTGTTGGCGCAAATGGGCCTGGGCGTTGAAGTGCACCACCACGAAGTGGGAACTGCAGGACAGTGCGAGATCGGCACGCGATTTTCAACCCTGACGCACAAAGCGGACGAAATCCTCACGCTCAAGTACGTTGTCCACAATGTGGCCCATGGCGCCGGGCAGACGGCTACGTTCATGCCCAAACCCCTGGTGGGCGACAATGGTTCTGGAATGCACGTGCACCAGTCCCTGGCCAAAGGTGGCAAGAACCTGTTTACCGGTGACGGCTATGGCGGGCTTTCGGATACGGCCCTGCACTACATAGGCGGCATTTTCAAACACGCCCGTGCCCTCAACGCTTTCGCCAATTCCACTACCAACAGCTATAAACGCCTGGTGCCCGGCTTTGAAGCGCCGGTCATGCTCGCCTATTCGGCGCGCAACCGTTCGGCTTCATGCCGCATTCCCTTCGTCGCCAATCCCAAGGGCCGCCGCATTGAAATTCGCTTTGGTGATCCGGCAGGCAACAGTTACCTGATTTTTGCCGCAATGATGATGGCCGGGCTGGATGGTATTGCCAGGAAGCTGGACCCCGGCTCGCCGATGGACAAGGACCTGTACGATCTGCCTCCGGAGGAAGCCAAGGCCATACCGCAAGTGTGCTCCAGTCTTGACCAGGCCCTGGATGCCCTGGATGCCGACCGGGAATTCCTCAAGGTGGGTGGTGTCTTCAGTGATGACCTGATTGACGCGTATATTGCTTTGAAAATGCAGGAAGTTACCCGCTTCCGCGCGAGCACACACCCGGTTGAGTTTGAAATGTATTATTCGCTGTAGACCGCTGGGACTGCCTGGTTCAACGCCCGCCTGTCCCCGGAACAACTGCCTGCCCTGCAGTGTTGCAGGGCAGGTGCAATTCCACGCTACTAACAGGAGCCCCAATTATGGACAACGGCATGAACAACGGCATGAACAAGGGACTGACGATAAAAGTTGGCATGGCCGCCATGCTGGCTCTGGCCTGCACCCTGTATTGCGTATTTGCAATGGCAGAGGTTTACAAGGTGGTGGACGCGGAGGGCAACATTACCTACACCGATCAGGCTCCGGTCGATGGCGCTGCGCCCATGAAGTTGCCGGAGCTTTCGGTCATCCATACCGATTACCAGGATAAGGCATCTGAGAGTGATGCTGAAGCGGATGCTGCGGCACCGGCGCCCGCCGAGCTTACGCCCCGGGAGTTGCGCAAGATGTACCGGGATTTCCACATCACCCGGCCACTGCCGGAAGAAACGTTTTGGGGTACGGCCAACACGGTGGTGGTCAGTTGGGGCAGTTCAGCTGCATTTCAGCCCGGCATGCAGGTGCGGGTAATCGTGGATGGCACTGCCCAGGAAGGTACCGGGGACGGCATGCTTGCGCTGACGCTGGACCGGGGTGAACACACGGTATCTGCCGATCTGCTGGATGACAGGGGCAGAAAGGTAATGGGTGCGGAAAAAGTTACGTTCTTCATCAAGCAACACTCGGTTGACGCAAAAGCGCCAAAACCGACACCGCACAGCGGAACTTGAACCAGCCAGTCCGCCCACAAGCTGCAGTGCCATTGCAGGAGACCATCCTGGATTTGATGGGCACGGCTGTTATCAGCCTGGACGGGTCAGGTCGTATCCGGTTGATGAATTCCGCGGCGGAGCATTGCCTGTGCGTGGGCCGCGAGCGTGCCCTTGCGCGGCCACTTGCGGATGTTGCGTTCATTCCCCAGGAAATGCTTGCAGCAGTGCGGCAATGCCGGGCAGAGGGGTCCGGTATGCGTTTGCACGAATTGGAACTCGCGGGCGGACAATATGATTGCACCGTGCAGCCAGGCGAACAGGGCATGGTGTTGCTGGAATTGCAAAACCTGGAATGGGAGCGCAAACGCCATCGACTGGAGCAGCGCGAGGTGCAGACCGGGCTGCTGGAGCTGCTAAGCCGTAACCTTGGCCACGAAATCCGCAATCCGCTGGGTGGTATTCGCGGGGCATCGCAAATGCTGGCCAGTGAACTTGCCTCTCCGGAAATGGCAACCCTGGCGCGGCTGATCATGCGGGAAGTTGATCGCATTGATGAATTAATCCTGAGTTTTGGGCAGCCAAAGCTGGCGCAAAAACCGGTACAGTTTTATCCACTGCTGGACGAAGTCATCGGCCTGGTCGGGATTGAGTTTGGCCAGCAGGCCGTATTTGAGCGGGATTTCGATCCCAGCATCCCCTTGTTCCCGGGTGATGCGCTGGCCATTCGGCAGGTGTTGTTGAACCTCATGCGCAACGCCATGCAGGCTCACACGACCCGAATCGTCATCCGGACTCGCGTGGAACATGGCGGCGCACTGCTGCAATCCACCTCTACCAGCCTGCTGCGGATTGATGTCATCGATGATGGAGAGGGGGTACCGGAATCCTTGCGCAATCTGTTGTTTCTGCCGCTGGTTACGGGTAAACGCAATGGAACCGGACTGGGACTGGCTTTATCCCAACAGATTGCCGCTGCCCATGGCGGCCTGCTGACCTATGAACCGGTTCGCGCCGAACCCGCTGGCGGTGGTAGCCGCTTCAGTCTCTACCTGCCGTTGGCCCGCCACGTTTCCGACCCGGCGCCGGAGACCGTGCCGGCGCAGGACGGAGCCACTGCAATGGAAGCCAGGTCATGACCCGGCGCCCGGACATCTGGGTGGTGGAAGACGATGAGGCCATTCGCTATGTACTGCAGCGTGCACTCAGCCGCAGCGGCTACGAAGTTCAGTGTTTCGAAACAGTGGCGGACGTGAGCCTCGCCCTGGGGCGGGCGACACCGCGGGCCATCATCACGGATATTCGCCTGCCGGATGCCGACGGCCTGAGCGTCCTGGACCTGTTGCAACGCCAGGGCGTTACGGTGCCTGTTATTGCCATGACGGCATATTCCGATCTGGACCAGGCGGTCAAGGCTTTCCAGAAGGGCGTATTCGACTACCTGCCCAAGCCTTTTGATCTGGACCAGGTCATTTCGGTTGTCGCCAGGGCCGTTGCGCCAGGGTCACTGCCGGCGGACCAGGCCGATGAATCTGCTGACAGCCAGCTATTGGGCGAATCGCCAGCGATGCAGGAAGTATTCCGCACCATTGGCCGGCTTTCGCGTTCCGACATCAGTGTGCTGATAACGGGTGAAACCGGCACCGGCAAGGAAGTGGTGGCACAGATGCTGCACCTGCATAGCCCGCGTTCCAGGCGGCCATTTATTGCGCTGAATACTGCTGCTGTTCCGGCAGAACTGCTGGAATCAGAGTTGTTTGGCCACGAGCGCGGGGCCTTTACCGGCGCCCACGCCCGGCGCGAGGGGCGATTCGAGGAAGCCGCGGGCGGCACTCTGTTCCTGGATGAAATCGGGGACATGCCGCTGGCGCTGCAAACCCGGCTCTTGCGGGTGCTGGCGGAGGGCGATTTCTACCGCGTGGGTGGCCGCGACCTGTTGACCGCGGATGTACGTATCATCGCGGCAACGCACCAGGACCTTGCAGCCAAGGTTCGGGACGGCAGTTTTCGCGAGGATCTTTACCACCGGCTGAACGTGATCCGCATTGCCTTGCCGCCTTTGCGCCAGCGCGCGGAGGATATCGGCTTGCTGGCGCGGCGGTTCCTGCACCTCGCTGCGCGTGAACTGGGGCTGGATGAGAAACGCCTCAGAAAAGACACGCTGGCCATCATGGAGAAGTTCCACTGGCCTGGAAACGTGCGCCAGTTGCAGAACATCTGCCGCCAGCTGAGTGTCATGGCGCCGGCGGAAGTCATTTTTCCCGAAGACCTGCCCGCGGAGATGTTTTCGGCAACGGCCGGGCAACCCGCGGACCTGGAATGGCCGGACGAACTGAGGCGCTGGGCCAAAGCTGAATTGCGTGCGGGCGGTGAGGACCTGGTCAACCGCGCACAAATCGAGATGGAGCGGGTGTTGATCGAATGCGCCCTGGAACAAACCGGCGGTCAGCGCATTCGCGCGGCAGAACTGCTGGGCCTGGGACGCAATACCCTGACACGCAAGCTCAAGCAGATGGGCGATACGGCAGATGGGCATACCATGACAAAATCAAAGGACGATGCGCCGCCCCAGCAGCTTCAGGTGGTGGGACGCACCTGAAGCCAGAACGTCACTGGCCCGGTGTTGACCAGGCTCACCTTCATATTGGCGCCAAAGCGGCCAGTTTCGACCGCCCGGTGTACGCGGCGGGCTGACTCAACTACTGAGTCAAACAGGCGTTTGGCCTCGGCGGGTGGCGCGGCGGAAGAGAAGCTGGGACGGTTTCCACTGTTGGTATCGGCGGCAAGGGTAAATTGCGGCACCAGCAGCAATCCTCCTCCCGATTGGGCGAGATCAAGATTCATCTTGCCCTGTCGATCATCAAACATGCGCCACGCCAGCATCCGTTGAACCAGGCGCTGTGCCTGCTCTTCCCCATCACCCTGTTCGACACCGATCAGGGCCAGCATGCCGTGCCCGATGCGCCCGACCAGATGGGTCTGAGGCGTTGCTGCGCTTGGGACCATGTCCTCAACGTGCACGGCAGCCTCGCTCACCCGTTGCAGTAACGCGATCATGCAATTCGTTGCCGGCTGCCCTGCATCGTTGTGTTACTCGCTGCCAGCAGAGGGTTCATGCCTAACCCTTACTTGCCCGTTCCCCGGCCTGTTGCTGTCTTGGGATCGATTCCCAGCGCACGTAACTTGCGATACAGGTGAGTCCGTTCCATGCCTACTGACTCGGCAAGTTTGCCCACGCTGCCGCTGGCCTGCTGCAGTTGGTAACTGAGGTACTCACGCTCGAATTGTTCCCGCGCTTCGCGCAAGGGTAGTTTAAAGATATCCAGGTGGCTGCCCACGGTGGTTGGCTCAGCAGGGCTCTGGCGCAATGCCTCTTCCGCCTCGTTAACGCTTACGTCACCCTCTCCGCCGAGTATGAGCAGGCGCTGCACCAGGTTGCGCAATTCGCGGATGTTGCCCGGCCAGCTGTGATTGCGCAGCCGGTTCAGGGCGGACACGGAAAAGGAGCGATAAGGCAGGCCCTCGTGATTCGGAAACCAGTCTGCATAAAATCGCACGAGGTCAGGTACGTCATCGGGCCGCTCGCGCAGGGAAGGAATGGCCAGCGCCAGCACATTCAGGCGATAGTAGAGCTGTTCCAGTGAAGGCTCGCGGTGGGCAAGGTCAATCAGGTCTGCGCTGCCGCTGGCTATCACCCTGCAGTTCAGCTGGCGTCTGCCGGCGCCCCCTTCATGCGCAAACTGGCCGGATTCGAGCACCTGGTTAATGATTCTGCGCGCGGCAGGGGGAATGCGCTGGATTTCGCCCAGGAACAGGGTCCCGCCCATGGCGAGGTCAAATACACCGGGCTGCCCATCGCTGGCGCGGTCCTGTCCAAGCAAATAGGTGCGCACGTTTTCCCCCTCCAGCCGGGAATGATCGAGCACGACAAAATCGCCCTTTCGTCCGCTCCGGCTGTGGATGAATCGCGCCAATGCTTCCCGGCCGTTGCCCGATTCGCCCGTGATCAGCACCGGAGATTCGTGCTGTGCGGCCTGCTCTGCCTTGCTGCGCAGGATCTGCATGACTGGGCTGTTGCCGACCGGCTCTGACGGAAAAGCAGGCACCAGCCGATGCGCAGTCTCGCTACTGCTGGCACGGGACGCGAGGGCCTGGCTCACGATGGCCAGCAGTTTCGCCAGTGAAATCGGCTTTTGCACGAAATCGAAAGCACCCAGCCGGGTGGCTTCAACTGCCGTTTCGACGGAACCGTGACCGGACATGACCACTACCGGGCAAGGCAGCCCCGTCCCGGCTGACCACTCTTTCAATAACAAGATACCGTCGACATCCGGCATCCAGATATCCAGCAGAACCAGGTCAGGTGTCTTGCGGGCAAAAGCAGCGCGCGCAGCTTCCCCGTCCTCGGCCACCGTCACGCGGTAACCCTCGTCTTGCAGAATCTCCGAGACCAGGTCTCGAATATCCGGTTCGTCATCTACTACCAGGATGTGTGCTTGGGACATGGGAATTTCTTGATGTTGCGTCGGCGCAACATGCTACTCCAATCCGTCTGGCCTGCCTAGCCGGAAAAGCACGAGTTGTGCTGATCAGGCAGGTATCGCTTGCTTACCTGTGTTTGCGTGTTTCTCCAGGGGCAGGAGAATGGTTACCAGGGCACCGCCGTCAGCGGGATTGCTTATGGCAATCCGTCCATCGTGCTCCACCACGATCTTGCGGCAGATGGCCAGTCCAAGGCCACTGCCCCCGGCCTTACGGGTTACATACGGCTCAAACGGGTGGTCCAGTATGGCGGCAGGAAAGCCCGGGCCTTTGTCGCGGATTTCCAGCTGCATCCAGCCACGGCTGTCCAGGGCTATGACACGGCCTGAAATGAAAATTTCTGCGGGCGCCGGGGATGCCGCTTCCATGGCATTGCGAATCACGTTGTGGAGCATCTGCCGCAGTCGCCCGCTGTCTGCCTGCAGTCCTGCGGGGCCGGCACCCAGCTGTATGGTGAAAGATGCAGCTGCATCGCCTTGCTGGTACAAGGTAACCACTTCCCGAATCAAGTCATCGAGCTGGATGGTGCTGCGCTCAAGTACAGGTTCGCGCGCGTAATCGCCAAACGCGTCCACCAGGGTCCGCAGGGCTTCAACCTGGGCCACGATGGTGTTGGATGCCCGGTCGAGCATCTCGTGATCCGCAGCGTCGAGTTTGCCCGCCAGCTTCATGCGCAATCGCTCTGCGGCCAGCCGGATCGGCGTTAGCGGGTTTTTTACTTCGTGCGCGAGGCGCCGTGCGACCTCGGCCCATGCGGCTTCGCGTTGCGCCTGGTTCAGCACCGTCACGTCGTCGAAAATGATTACCTGGCCTTGTTCCGTGCTGAGCGCATCCGGGTTGGCAGGGCGCAGTTGCGAACCTCGCGCCAGCAGGACCAGCCGGGAATTTCCCCGCTCAAGGCTGATTTCCTGTTGCCAGACGGACCGGCCGCGCTGACTCTGCTGCCGAATTGCGCTGAACAGGGGCTCCAGGTAGGGAGCCTGGAGTTCAAGACTGTGCAAGGATGTGCCAGCTATTGATTCCGGCGTCAGCGCCGGCGGTAACTCGAGGAATTCACGGCATGCCCGGTTTGCGCGGATGATGTTTTCCTGTGCGTCCAGGGTGAGCACACCGGAGGACAGGTTACCCAGTACTGTTTCAAGGTACTCACCCTGAGCCTGCAGCTGGGCCCTGCTCTGCTCGGCGGACAGGCTGGCCTGCTTCAGGGCCTGGGTCATGTGGTTGAACGAATGAACCAGGAAGCCGATTTCATCGCGTTCACCGGCTTCCACATCACGGCCGAAATCACCCGCCGCGACTTGCTCCGTGGCTGAAGAAAGCCGCGACAGGGGGGCAACCATGCGCCGCGCAGCGGTGAGGGCGGCCAGGATGGCCAGCAGCACGGTAAGCAGCAAGACCAGGGAAAGTATCAGCAGGAAGCTTTGCTTCAGCGACTCGCGCAGGTAACTGACATTCTGGTAGCGATGGTATTCCTGCTCGATGGAACTGGTCAGCGCGGTAATGTCCTTTGGCAGAGGGTAAATGGCCTGCAGCAGGCGTGCAGATTCCCCTGGATAAAGTGCCGGCATGCTCACCAGCACCCGGATCTGCAACTCTCCGTCCGCAGACGGTTCTGCCGCGGCATACTCGCCACGCTGTGAGGCCTGCAACAGGGCAAAATCAGCGGCACGATCGGGCAGGATGGTGAGGGCATTGATATTTGCCGTGGCCACCAGCGTCCCATCTTCTTCCAGTACCGACAACTCCAGCGGGCCACTGGCACGCACGCGCGCAAGCAAATACTGGCGCAGCTGGTCCCCTTCTTCGCTCCGGTCCTGCAGGCTGGCCGCAGTTTCCAGCAGCTGGTTCCTCACTTCCAGCGTACGTATACCCAGGAACTGTTGCCCCAGCGCCAGTGAATCGGCCAGGGCCCGCTCCACCTGCACGTCGAACCAGCTGTCAATCGTGCTGGTGAGAAACCAGGCAGAAAAAAAGTACACGATCAGGGCCGGTGGCAAGGACAGAACCAGGAAGTTGCGCACCCATCCGGCTGCCAGCAGCGCGCCTGGCTCGCCGCGGCGCACCCGCCGGATGAGTGTCAGCAAGCGGTATCCAATGGTCACGACCAGGATCAGCAGCGCCAGTGCGGTCAGCACCAGGACCCAGAAATAGCTGTCTTCCAGCACCGAGCTGCCGGCGCCTGTATCCTGCTGCTGCACACCGCTGACCAGGAACAGCGAAATCAACAAGGTGATAATCACTGCCGCCATGGGCAGGATGCGCAGCAATCGCCTTATCGAACGGCGGTTGTGCCTTGCTGCCGGCGGCGGTGTCAGGGCCGGGGAGTTCATTACGGGGAAGTCTCCGGCAGCGGCCAGGACTGCCAGCCCGAATCGAGTTTCCATTGGGCGGAAAACCAGGCAGGGAGGCGCATGGGTGGCGGCATGTTCTGCTTGTCCAGCAAGCTCCGGGCGCGCAGTTGATAATTACCCGGTGGCAAAAGGCCATGCGTGAGGGTAAAACTCACCGACCCCAGTTCAGCCAGGACATGCCTGAGGCGCGGATAGGTATGCACGCTGGACGGCTGCCGGGTGACCAATTGGTAGCGATTGCTCAACGGCAGGTAACGAATTTCAAACTCCCTGCTGGCCTGGCTGATGTTTCCGCTGCTACCGGCACGTTGCAATTCAAGCTCGGTACGGATGGCCAGAGGGACTCCGTGGTCCAAAGCGTCTTTCGCCTCGGTGCTGAGGGTGAGTTGCTGGTGAATGACCACGTTGAGGGCAGCCGGGCTCGCGCTGGCCTCAATGCGCTCGATACTGAAACCGAAATCCGTTTGCTCTGACGAACAGCCAGGCAGGGCCAGTGCGCCCAGGCACAGTGCACCCAGGCACAGTGCGACCGGAGCAAACCCCCTGTGGCTCCCATCACGGATGTT
>SHZL01000102.1 GCA_009692275.1 Lysobacterales bacterium
CAGCACCAGTACCAGCGCGGCATCATGGGCGCGAGCGGATATCAGCACGTATTCAACTTCTGCATGCACTGCTACTGCCTGGTTGGCAGGCAGGGTCCAGGGTGTTGTTGTCCAGATCGGGATGCCGGCATCGCCTTCGCTTGCGCTCACGCCGAAGGCAGCAAACAGGGCTGCACGATCTACCGCCCGGAACAATACATCAATGGCCGGGGAGGTCTTGTCCTGGTACTCGATTTCGGCCTCAGCAAGGGCCGAGCCGCAATCGAAACACCAGTGCACCGGCTTGGCGCCCTGTTCCAAATGCCCTGCTTCAATGATGGATGCCAGCGCCCGGATCATGCTCGCCTCGTAGGCGAACGATTTGGTGATGTAAGGCTGGTCCCAATCGCCCAACACACCCATGCGGCGAAAACCACTTTTCTGCAGTTCAATCTGCTTGTCCGCATACGCCCGGCATTGCGCACGAAATGCCACAGCATCCAGCTTCTGACCCACCTTGCCAAATTTTTTCTCCACCTGCAATTCGATGGGCAGACCATGGCAATCCCACCCGGGAACATACGGCGAGCGGAAACCGGCCAGCAGGCGGGACTTGACCACTATATCTTTCAGGATCTTGTTAAGCGCGTGACCCATGTGCAGGTCACCATTGGCGTAAGGGGGGCCGTCATGCAGAATCCACAGGGGCCGGTGCGCCGTTTCCTGCTGGATTTTTTGATACAGGCCTGCCTTCTCCCAAGCTTCTATCATGCCCGGTTCGCGATTGGCCAGATCAGCCTTCATGGCAAAGTCCGTTTTGGGTAGATTGATCGTGTCTTTGTAGTCCACGGTCTTTTTTCTGTTCCGCGCCGCTTAGTCAGGCCGTTGCGTATTTTCCAGGATCAACCTGGCTGCAGCTTCATCGCGGCGCATCTGAGCTACCAGCGGCTCTATGGCTTCAAAATGAGCTTCATCCCGTAACTTTGCCACAAATTCGACTTCAAGGCGTTGCCCATACAGGTCCCGTTCGAAATCGAACAGATGCACCTCCAGCAGGGGCTCGCGCCCACCCACTGTGGGTCTCCAGCCCAGACTGGAGACACCCGGCAGCCAGGTATGGCGCCCATGCTGATCGCCGTGGTAAACGGGAACCCGCACGTAGACTGCAAAAATGCCCTGCACCGCCGCTGGCCTGGCACGAATGCGCAGGTTTGCTGTTGGATAACCCAGCTTGCGGCCCAATTGCTGACCAAGAACGACATGGCCTTCCATGCGGAAAGGCCGACCCAACATCTTTGCCGCCCGTTCCAGGTTCCCTGCAGCCAGTGCACTTCGAATGGACGTGCTGGAAACCCTCTCTTCCTCAAGGTAGACCGCTCGCGGTGTGTCTACTTCAAATTCAAATTCTTCACCCAGGGTGATCAGTTGCGCCACGTCGCCTTCACGACGGTGCCCGAAGCGAAAGTCCTCGCCCACTACCACGCAACGGGCCGCCAGGCCTTCAACCAACACCCTCATGACAAACTCGCGTGGGGGCAAACTAGCAAGAGATCGATCAAATCGCAGCATCCAGGTCCGATCAACGCCGGCGGCACGCAATTGCAGCAGCTTCTGATAAACAGTGGTCAGCCGTGCAGGCGCCGCCTCGGGTTTAAAAACGGCTTGCGGCAGCGGCTCAAAGGTAACTACAGAAACAGATTCCTTTTCGTCTGCCAATTCCACGCAGCGCCTAAGCAGGGCACTGTGGCCCAGGTGAACGCCATCGAAATTCCCTATGGTCACGATCGAACAAACCCTCCGATCATGGTGGAGCTGGGCAGGCCTGTTGCGCAAGACTTCCACGTTCTATACCGCACCCTTCTCCAGGTGATGCTTGCGCAGACCGCTGCCAAACACCACTGCGAGATAAACCATAGTACCGCTGATAATAAGCGTGGCTAGCATGCGGACTCGTGCATCGGCATCGGCCGCCAGCCAGGCTTCGGTGCTACCATATCGCCACAACAACCAGGCAGCCATGGCTGCCGCTCCCGCCAGCACCGCAAACAGGACGCGCGACCAGCCGTGTGCCGGATGGTAGACGCCGTGGTGACGCAGGCCGCGGTACAGCATGGCAGCGTTAATGTAGGCAGCAATGGCACTCGCCAGCGCCAACCCGGCGTGGGGGCCCTTGAAATGCACGGCCAGCAGCGCGCCAACAAACAGCAGGTTCAGACCCATGTTCGACACCATGGAAATAATGGCAAAGCGCACCGGCGTGCGCGTGTCCTGCCGGGCATAGTAACCAGGAGCCAGTACCTTGACCGCAATGAAAGCCGGCAAGCCCAGGGAATAGGCCGAAAGACTCAGTGAAGTCATGTGCACATCTTCTGCAGTGAATGCCCGGTATTGAAACATGGTGATCAGCAAGGGCTGCGCCAGTACCGCCAAGCCCACTGCGGCTGGCAGGGTAATGATCAACGCCAGGCGCAAGGCCCAGTCCAGCGTAGCGGAAAATGTGTCCGCGGTTTTCTGCGCATGTTTGCGTGACAGGTTGGGCAAAATGACGGTTGAGAGCGCAACGCCAAAGACACCGAGCGGAAATTCCAACAGCCGGTCGGAGTAATACAGCCAGGTCACGCTGCCGCTGATCAGAAAGGTAGCCATCACGCTGTCTACCAGCAAATTCACCTGCGCCACCGAAGAACCCACCAGGGTAGGAATCATCAAGCGCAGGATCTTGCGCACCCCGGAGTGATGCCAACCCCAGCGCGGTCGTGGCAGGAGGCCAAGGTGGATCAGAGCCGGAACCTGGACCAGCAATTGCACGATGCCCGCCGCCAACACACCCCAGGCTAGTGCCATCACCGGGACTTCAGCCCGACCCGAGAACCCGATTGCTGCGACAATCATGGATAAGTTAAGCAGCACGGGCGTGAGCGCCGGTATCATGAAGCGGTCAAAAGTATTGAGGATGCCGCCGGACAAGGCTGTCATGGAAATCAGCAGGATGTAGGGAAAAGTTACGCGCAACATGTCTGCGGACAGCCAGAACGCGGGTCGATGGGCGATTGCCCAGCCCGGGGCAAATATCGCCGTCACCAGCGGTGACGCCAGCATACCCACCGCAGTAATCACCATCAGCACGGCCAGGAGAGTACCGGTCACATGATCAATAAGGCTCTTCAGTGCCGCCCGGTCGCCACTGGCGCGCGCTTCCGAAAGCACCGGCACAAAGGCCAGGGAAAAAGAGCCCTCGGCAAACATGCGGCGCATGAAATTCGGGATTCTGAATGCGAGGAAAAAGGCGTCAGTGGCCTCATTTGCACCAAAATACCGTGCAATGACCATGTCGCGCACAAATCCGGATAGCCTTGAGACAAGGGTGGATAACCCAACTGTCAAGGTGGACTTCAGAAGCTTCAAGTGAAATCAAATCCCTGTATTGATTGACCCGGCCGACAAAAAATAAGAAAATGCGCGGCTTGATTTTATAAATGTTGTTTGGAGATTACCTTGGCTAACAGTTTATCAGCTCGCAAACGCGCTCGTCAGTCGGAAAAGAACCGCCAACACAATGCCAGCCTGCGCTCCCACGTACGCACTGCGATCAAAAACGTAGTGAAAGCCGTTTCCTCCGGCGACAAGCCAAAAGCTGAAACCGCATACAAAACGGCCGTGCCGGCAATTGACCGGTCCGTTGCCAAGGGCCTCATGGCCAAGAACAAGGCCGCGCGCCATAAGTCGCGGCTAAACGCCCACGTAAAAGAAATGTAATCAAGCGCTTACCCGGCACTTATCCCTAAGGATAAGTGCTGTAAGGATAGCTCCAAATTGCGCAAAAGCCCCGGCAAAACCGGGGCTTTTTTACGACTCATCCATCCCGAGCAAGGCATCGGATACCTGCTGCATTAACTCGCGTGTGCCTTCATGGGTGATGGATGAAATCACGAACCACGGGGCAACCCAGCCCAACTCCGCAACGACGGCCACGGCCTTTTCCCGCGCTTCGGCGCCTGGCAACAAGTCAGCCTTGGTAAAAACCAGCCAACGCGGCTTGTCCATCAAGCCCGGGTCAAACCGTTCCAGTTCCTTTTCAAGCAGGCGAACCTGCGAAGCTGCATCAACATCTTCCGCCAGGGGCGCCAGGTCCACCAGATGCAATAACAGGCGTGTGCGCTGCAGGTGTTTGAGGAACTGGATGCCGAGGCCTGCGCCCTCTGCCGCGCCCTCTATGATGCCGGGAATATCCGCAATCACGAAACTTCGATCGGTATCGATACGCACCACGCCGAGATTTGGATAAAGGGTTGTAAACGGATAGTCGGCGACCTTTGGCCGGGCCGCAGACACCGCAGAAATCAGGGTTGATTTGCCTGCGTTTGGGAAGCCGAGCAAGCCAACATCAGCCAGCACCTTGAGTTCAAAATGAAGATCGAAGGTCTCTCCTTCCGAACCCGGTACCGTGCGCCGGGGTGCACGGTTGGTCGAACTCTTGAAGTGCACGTTGCCGAGCCCGCCGCGGCCACCCTTTGCAACCAGCAGCAGTTGCTTGTGTTCAGTGACATCGCCCATTGATTCGCCCGTGTCGGCATGGGTGACTATGGTGCCCAGTGGAACCCGGATGGTGATGTCTTCGCCGCTTCTCCCGGTCATCTGACGGCCGGATCCGTTCTGCCCGCACTGGGCCTTGTATTTTCGCAGGTGGCGGAAATCCACCAGCGTGTTGAGGCCGGAATCACCTTCAAGGTAAACGCTGCCTCCACGCCCGCCATCTCCCCCATCGGGGCCGCCAAAGGGAATGAATTTCTCACGACGGAAAGAAGCAGAGCCATCGCCGCCGTTGCCTGCAATCACGGTAATGTTTGCTTCATCAACAAATTTCATGGAAATAATTCTACGTTATTTGCTCTTGCGGGCTTGCTGCTATGGGCCCCGCAATAAAAAAACCCCGCCGAAGCGGGGTTTTTCTTGAATCCTGCATTCGAATCAGGAAGCAATGACACTGACGTATTGACGGTTCTTGCTGCCCTTCCGATCAAACCTGACGGTTCCATCAGCTACCGCAAACAATGTGTGGTCGCGACCAACGTTTACATTATCTCCGGCATGGAACCTGGTCCCGCGCTGGCGGACCAGGATATTACCGGAAATAACTGCTTCACCGCCGTAACGTTTTACGCCGAGGTACTTCGGGTTTGAATCGCGGCCGTTGCGTGTACTGCCGCCTGCCTTTTTATGTGCCATGAGTCTACATACTCCAGAATTTCTTTGCCGTCAGGCCGTGATACCAGTGATTTCCAGCTGCGTGAAGTACTGGCGATGACCCATATGCTTCATATGGTGTTTACGACGCCTGAACTTGATGATCTTGATCTTATCGGCACGACCGTGATCCACCACCAGAGCGGTCACTTTGCCACCAGCCAGGAAGGGTGCGCCAACTTTTACGTCTTCACCCTCGCCAACCATGAGTACCTGGTCGAGTTCGATCATTGCGCCTTTTTCGGCCTCGATTTTTTCAACCTTGATCTTGTCACCGGTGGTAGCCCGGTATTGCTTACCGCCGGTTTTAAATACTGCGTACATGGAATTGAACTCCGGTATGAAAACGGCCCTACAAAAGGGCGAGAATGTTAGCCGTTTTAATGGCCAGGGTCAACCTGCCTGAACGACACCTGCATGAACGACCCGCGATAAGCAGGTCACGGTTTACACCAGCGCCGCATCAGATTGTTGTATACCTTGTTCGCCAACCGCTCCTGGGGTGAGCCAGCAGCTACGTCCTGTACCCAACGGGTGAGTTGGGAAAGATCGCTGAATATCTCCCGCTTGCTTATGTCCTGAATCCGGCTTTCGGCGACGGTGACCGCCGCCAACCGCGATCCGCGGGTAACGGTATTTACCCGGTGCAAGGTCCCGGCCGGGTAGCAAACCGCATGCCCCGCGGGTAACTTGATCGTGACCGCCTCGTTGGCCAGGCTGTTGATCACCAGTTCGCCGCCGTCGTATTCGTCGGGTGAACTGAGGAATATCGTGGTGGAAACATCGCCCCTGGCAGGTGGTTCGCCCGCCAGCAGAGGGTGGTCGAGATGGTCACCGTAGTACATGCCCTCGTCATAGCGGTTCACGGTTATGGGTCGAACAATACGCGGCACTGCCATCATCCGGTACTGCGCATTGGAGGTCAGCCGATCATGCACCAACTTCTGTACTTCCTGGATGTGCGGGTCGGCCAAGTCTCCCTGCAAATTGTTTTTCACTTTTTGCGATCCCGGACCGGCGCTCTGGCGCCCGTCGATGAACCGCGCCTGGCCCAACAACTGTCGAATGCGCTGGCATTGAGCCGCATCCAGTAAATCAGGAATGATGAACATGGTGTTGCTTTCTCCTCATCCTCAGACGGGCTGGCAGGGCCCGGCCATTTATGTTCTCAACCAGCCTGTGATGGCATACCGCGCGCCGGTGGCAAAGGAGGCAACGGGCGAAACACAGTGATATGTTGGCACTCTAAAAAGGCTGATGGTATTAAATCGTGGCATAAGCGTGCGCGTTACATCGCCTTCATCATCCAGAATTTGCAGCAGCCCTCCCCAGTCGGCACGCCAATTGCGGGTGAGGTTGATAACGTATGCGCACAGCCGGCCTTCCTCTTCATTGCTGTCATTGTGTTGGCGCAGAAAATGGCCTGCAACATAGCGCGTGGCCTGCGCGTCACTGCGGCGTATGGTGCCGAAGCCGGTGATTGTGCGCATCGCATTCAACCAGCCCGGGCTGTTGATTTGCTCAATCACACGATGCAGGATCAGGTCGGCATGGCGCTTTTCCTTGTATGCCGTCACCATCATGAAGCTGTCGTAGCGGAACTGGAATTCCTTCCGGGCTATCTCTTCGATTTCGCCGTCAAGCTCGGCGCGCGTGGCCGTATCGAGGGCAGCGAGTTCTTCTTTCCATAGTTTTCGCGGGCCGGAACGGTCCCGAAATGTTAGTGCCCAGGGAACCTCACGCGCAAGGCAATCCTGTAAACGGTCGGCTACTTCCGGCCGCAAAGCCTGTTCCACCTGCGTCACGCCTGTTTCCGCAAACTCGAGCGCGAGTGCCTCGAGGTCGAGGTCGTTGTTGAGCAGGCCATGGGCCAGGAAAGCCGGAACCTTTCCCTTGCCGGGTGACTCACCCTGGACTGTAGCAGCGGACTCTTCGGGATTCATTTTGCAAGGATATCAGATGCGCGAATCGCTGCATCCTGGCACGGCGTTGCTTTCCGTTTGAGCAACCGTTTTTGCCGTGACCGCAACTGCGGGAGTATAGTTACTGGTTTGGACGCGACATCTGCACACATGGACAAGATTCTGATTCGGGGAGCCCGTACCCATAACCTCGCCAACATCGACCTCGACCTGCCGCGCGATAAGCTGATCGTCATTACCGGAATTTCCGGTTCCGGCAAGTCCTCGCTGGCCTTTGACACCATTTATGCGGAAGGGCAAAGGCGCTATGTCGAATCGCTGTCATCCTACGCGCGGCAATTTCTTTCCATCATGGAAAAGCCGGATGTAGACCATATTGAAGGTCTTTCCCCGGCTATTTCCATCGAGCAAAAATCCACTTCGCATAATCCACGGTCTACCGTGGGTACCATTACGGAAATCTACGACTACCTGCGACTGTTGTTTGCCCGCGTGGGCACACCACGCTGCCCGGATCATGCACTGCCGCTGGAAGCACAAACCATCAGCCAGATGGTTGACCATGTGCTGGCCCTGCCGGAAGACAGCAAGCTCATGTTACTGGCGCCGGTCGTGCGCGACCGCAAGGGAGAGCACTTGCAGTTGTTCGACCAATTGCGTGCGCAAGGCTTTGTGCGCGCACGGGTGGACGGGAAAATTTACGAGATCGATGAAGTTCCTGAACTGGAATTGCGCGTAAAACACACCATAGAAGTGGTAGTAGACCGCATCCGCGTGCGGCCTGAACTCAAGCAGCGCCTGGCGGAATCTTTTGAGACTGCCGTTGGCCTGTCCGATGGCCTGGCCATTGTTGCCTCCATGGATGAAGACAGTGGCATGGAAGAAAAGCTGTTCAGCGCCCGTTTTTCCTGCCCGTACTGCGATTACAGTTTGCAGGAACTGGAACCCCGCATGTTTTCATTCAATAACCCGAATGGCGCTTGTCCCGAGTGCGATGGCATGGGCATCAGCCAGTTTTTTGATCCGGACCGGGTGGTAAGCAATACGCAACTCAGCCTGGCAGGTGGCGCCGTGCGGGGCTGGGACCGGCGCAACGCATACTATTTCCAGATCATTCAGTCGTTAGCCAGGCACTATGGATTTGACGACAATGCGCCCTTCCAGGATCTGCCCAGGAAAATACAGGACCTCATTCTCCATGGCAGCGGCGAGGAAATCATCGAGTTTCGCTATTTCAGTGACAGCGGAATACAGAAGCGCAAGCACCCGTTCGCCGGCATCATTCCGAACCTGGAACGGCGGTACCGGGAAACCGACTCCCGCATCGTGCGCGAAGAGCTTGCCAAGTACATCAGCCAAAAGCCGTGCACCAGTTGCAATGGCCAGCGGCTTAACCGGGAAGCCCGGCACGTGTTTGTCAATGACGTCAACCTGCCCACCATCACTGCCTGGCCCATCCTGCAATGCCTGGCGTTTTTTGAAGCACTGCGCCTGGATGGGCGAAGGGGTGAAATCGCATCCAAGATCGTCAAGGAAGTTCACGAACGACTGAATTTCCTGGTCAATGTAGGGCTTGATTACCTTACGCTTGACCGCAAGGCGGATTCACTTTCCGGGGGCGAGGCACAGCGCATCCGCCTGGCCAGCCAGATTGGTGCTGGCCTGGTTGGAGTAATGTACATCCTCGATGAGCCGTCGATCGGCTTGCACCAGCGCGACAATGCACGCCTGCTCGCAACCCTGAGCAGGCTGCGCGATATCGGTAACACGGTCATCGTGGTGGAGCATGACGAGGAAGCCATCCGCCTTGCCGACCATGTTGTGGACATAGGTCCCGGGGCCGGGGTACATGGGGGCAAAATCGTTTTCAGCGGCACTCCGGCGGAGTTACTCGCGGACCCCAATTCCCTTACCGGCCAGTTCCTCTCGGGGGTCCGCGAGATTGCCATACCAAGAAAGCGCATTGCCCCTGATCCCAAGCGCGTGCTCCGGCTCATCGGTGCCAGCGGCAACAACCTCAAACACGTTACGCTGGAAATTCCTTCTGGT
>SHZL01000103.1 GCA_009692275.1 Lysobacterales bacterium
TCAACCCCCTCACGACCTTGGCAGCCAGGTTTTTTTTGTGACCGGAATACCTCAGGAAAAACATGCTAGCGCCCAGCACCCGAATGGAGGCGCCGGCGCGAACTCAGACTTGATCTCCCGTCGAGCAAGCATGAAGCTGTTCCGCAAACTCCTTCTTTATCACCTGGTTCTCGTGATCATGGTGGTAGGTCTGGCCATGTCGTTTCCCGGTTTCGTAGCGCAGTTACCCATCGGCGGCGTGACTGAATTGGTTAACGAGGGTGATCTCACGGTTAACCGCTTGGGCGAAGTTCCCATGGAAAAAGGTGGCGAAACGGGTGACATCCAGATCGTCGAGACCGTCATCAAGGCCACCAGTGGACTGGATCGCCTGGGCTACGCGCGCCAGCTCTGCATCGTGCTCATTGGCGTGTGGCTGCTTATGCTGCCGGTGTCCTGGGTACACAGGGGCATACACCGGGTGAGCTACCCTGACCACTCGCTCGATGAGACCACATTGATCCTGCCCGGCGTAGTGGCGAGCATTGTACTGGTGGTGCAACACAGCCTGGCGCTGGCTTTTAGCCTCGCGGGCATTGTCGCCGGAGTGCAATTCCGACGCGCCCTGCAGGACACGTTCGATGCGCTGTTTATCCTGGTCGCCATCGGCACCGGCATCGCCGCCGGCGTCAAGGCGCTGGAAATCGCCGCAGTGTTGACGGTATTTTTCACCTACGCAACACTGTACCTACACTACTTTGGCGATGGGCTGGAGTCGGATTACATCGCCCGGGAAATGGAGCGCAAGCACGCGCTCAAGGAAGCCGCCGCCAAGGAACTGGCAGAGAAGGCAAACCCGAATTTATAAGTTTCAATTTTGCTGGTTTCAGTTTGGCTGGCTTCAGTTTCCCTGCAGGTAATCCACCACGAGGTTGCTGAACACGCGCACACCGGTTTCCATGGACGGTTCGTACATATCAAACAGCGGTGAGTGATTGCTGGGCGCGGTGGCCAGGTCGGCACCCGGCGCATAGTTGCTCAGAAACACGAACAGCCCCGGCGTTTCATTGGCGAAAAACGAAAAATCTTCCGCCCCGGTTTGGGGTTGTGCGGTTAACAGGCTGCCTTCGCCTGCGACCCGCCGCAGAGTTGGCATCATGCGCGCCGTCAGCTCCTCGTTATTCACTGTTGCCGGGTAACCGTCCAACAGTTTGAATTCAATGTCCGCACCGGCGCCTTGGGCTATGCCACGCGCAGTGCGCTCGATGCGCATGTGGATCTGCTCGCGCATGGCCGGGTCGAAGCTGCGGATGGTGCCTTCCATCTCCACGCTGTCGGGAATAATGTTGTTGCGGATACCACCGTTGATGCGACCGACAGTGATAATCGACGGAGCCAGCGTGACATCCACCTGACGGCTCTCGATGGTTTGCAAGCCGAGAATGATCTGTGCTGACACCACGATGGGGTCCACCCCGTTCCAGGGGCGCGCACCGTGGGTTTGCTTGCCTTTCACCGTGAGGGAAAAGCTGTCGACTGCCGCCATTGCAGGACCCGGTCGCACGGCCAGGGCGCCACTCGGCTGACCAAGGCCTACGTGCAGGCCAAATACGGCTTCCGGCTTGTTTGCAGTCCAGATACCTTCTTTCAACATCAATTGGGCCCCACCCTCTTCACCCGGTGGCGGGCCTTCTTCCGCAGGCTGAAAGATCAACATAACTGAACCGGGTAACTGGTCTTGCACGGCGATCAGCACAGAAGCGGTGCCCAATACCATGGCCATGTGGGTGTCGTGGCCACAGGCGTGCATCACCCCGGTGGGCTTGCCGTTGTATTCACTGGTCACGGTGGAAGCAAAGGCAAGGCCGGTTGCTTCCGTTACCGGCAAGGCGTCCATGTCAGTGCGAATCGCCACCATTGGCCCAGGCAGGCCGCCCTTAATGATGGCAACAATACCGGTGTGGGCAATGCCCGTCTTCGGCTCGAGGCCCATGCCGGTCAGTATCTCGGTTATTTTTTTCGCAGTGTTGAACTCGCGATTTCCCAGTTCCGGGTTCTGGTGGAACCAGCGGCGCCACTCCACGACCTGGGGTTGGATATCCCGGCTAAGCTGGTCCAGTTCAGCTGCGGTGATCTGCGCCTGCGCGGAAGGACTCAAAAACATCACCAGTACCAAAGCGCGAATTGACAGAATTTTTGACATTTCGTGTAGTCCTTATCTGACGATAGCGCGCCCGGAGGGGCTGCGCGGATCAGAGCCGCCCGTAACGGCTCCAGTTTCAAGGTTCCACATTACACCCTGCATATTGCCCCAGGTGTCGTCCACTTCCACCTCGTGGCCAAGTGCTTTGAGACCTGCAATCTGTTGTTCGGTAAATGCACCGGTCTCGGCGTAAATAACGTCGGGCTCATACTGATGGTGAAACCGCGGCAGGGCAACCCAGGACTCCGGTTCATGACCCTGCATGAAATCGAGGATACCCAGCAGCACCATGGTGATGATTCTGCTACCGCCCGGCGTGCCCAGCACTGCGCGTTTGTCTGCGCCGATCACGAAGGTCGGAGACATGCTGGACAAGGGGCGCTTGTAGGGGCGGATTTCATTGGCAGCAAATCCGATCAGCCCGAAGGCGTTGGGCACACCCGGCTTGGCAGAGAAATCATCCATTTGGTTGTTAACCACCAAGCCCGTGCCAGGCGGCATGAAAGCTGATCCAAACGGCAGATTGACCGTGAGCGTGGCAGCGACCATGTTGCCGTCCGCATCGATGATAGAGAAATGGGTAGTGTCGGTTCCTTCCGGAATCTGCTCATTACCTGGCAGTGTGCTGCTGGGCGTGGCACGGTCCGGCCGCATGGAGGCGCGCAGGCCGTCTGCATAGTATTGGCTGACCAGCATATCCAGTGGGATATCGACGAAGTCCGGGTCACCGAGATAAATTGCGCGATCGCGGAAAGCCCGGCGCATAGCCTCGACAATCAGGTGGGTGCGCAGCACCGGCGCCAGTCGATTGATGGGATAGGCTTCCAGGATATTGAGGATCTCGGCGATCGCGACTCCGCCGGAAGACGGCGGTGGCGCGGTGACCAATTCGTAATCCCCATAGGCAGTACGGGTCGGCTTGCGCTCTTTTACCTTGTACGCAGCCAGGTCTTCCATGGTCCAGATCCCGCCCGCTTCACGCACGCCCGTGACCAGGCGCTCGGCCACCGGACCGGAGTAGAAGCCCGCAGCTCCATGTGCCGCCACCTGCTCCAGCACCCAGGCCAGGTCCGGGGAGTGAATGATGTAGCCGATGGCAGGCACTTCACCCTGGTCCAGGTACGCTGCTGTTGCAGCAGGCCAGCGCTTGATAGTCGGAATGCGCCATTCCATCATTTCATGGAATTTTGCATCCACCGCGAAGCCCTCCCGGGCAATGCGGATCGCTGGCTGCAAACTCGCAGCCAGGGGCAGACGGCCATAGTTTTTTGCCAGACGTTCCAGGCCGGCAATTTCACCGGGTATCGCACCAGCCAGCGGGCCATCCACTGCCAATTTCCGGTTCACGTTGCCATCTTTGTCGAGGTACATGTCGGGATAGGCTGCGGCGGGCGCCTGCTCGCGGGCGTCAACCATGACTTCAAATCCGTCTTCGGCGCGATGCAGGAGCCAGAACGCCCCACCACCGAGGCCGGAACTGGTAGGCTCAACCACGGCCAGTACCGCACTCACAGCGATGGCTGCGTCAAAAGCGTTGCCGCCCTGGGCCAGAATTTCGTGCCCGGCTTCGGTAGCGAGGAAATGAGCGCTGGCAATGGCTGCCTTGCCCGGCCTGTCAGCCCCCAAAGCCACACTTGGGGCCAAACTCTGCGCCAGAAAGCCGCAAACCAGCCCAACAATCAAAACGCTTCTAATGTGCATTCTCACCACCTATTGTTTTGTTCATTCCCGGTTTTATTCCCGCCACCTAAGGTTGTTTCCCGCCACCGAGGCTGAAAAATTTCTGCATGAGCTGTTCATGGGTTTCCACGTACAGGGGATCAAGCGGAATGCAATCCACCGGACAAACCTCTACACACTGCGGCGCGTCGAAATGGCCCACGCATTCGGTGCATTTTGCCGGGTCAATCACGTAGTAATCTATGCCTTGAGAAATCGCCTTGTTGGGACATACAGGCTCACACACATCGCAATTGATGCACGTGTCGATGATCTTGAGGGACAAGGCCAGAGAGCCTCTGATTACACATCCGGCTCATTGAATCGCCAGCACAGGGCCTTTTGGACCTCGGGACAAACGAATTCAGATACATCGCCCTTGAGCCGCGCAATTTCCTTGACCAGTGACGAGGAGATAAAGCCGTAGCGTTCATCGGGCGTCATGAACAGGGTTTCCACGTCCGGCCCCAGGTGCCGGTTCATGCTGGCCAACTGGAATTCATATTCAAAGTCGGACACGGCACGCAGACCCCGCAATATCACGCCGGCCTTCACTTCATGCACGAAATCCACCAGCAGGGTGCTGAAGCCAACCACTTCCACGTTCTTGAGCTTACGTACCTCCCTGCGCGCCAGCGCGATGCGCTCGTCCAGTGAAAACAGCGGAGCTTTGTGCGAGCTTTCGGCAATAGCAATGTAGACCTTGTCGAACACACGTGCTGCGCGGTTGACCAGGTCCGTATGACCGTTGGTTATGGGATCAAAAGTGCCCGGATAGAGGGCGGTACGATGAGCTTTCATGTGCGCTCTTGCTGCTGTCAAGGGTTACCGATTGTAGCGGAATCAAGTGGGGAGAACACCCGTAAGTCTTCTGAGCAGTTGCATGCGCACGTCCCCAAGCCGCTTTTCCTTGAGCACTTCCCAGCCCGGGCCGGGCGCCGGCGCAGGGTCCGCTGCTGCGCTCTCCAGGTAAACCAGCCCGCCGGGATGCAGAGCCCGGGTTTGCACCAGCGCTGCCATGACCTTTTCGGCCATGTTCAAAGAGAATGGCGGGTCCACGAAAACTATATCCATGGATGAGGGTGCTTGCTGTGCCAACCAGGACAGCGCATCTGCTTCAATGACAGCAATCTGCTTTGCGTCCAGCATTTCCGCACTCTGTCGCAGGGAGTTTGTCGCGACCCGCGATTTTTCCACCAGTACTGCACTGGCCGCACCACGTGAAACGGCTTCGAGACCCAGCACTCCGGTGCCGGCAAACAGGTCAACACATCTGGCCTTGTGCAAAAAGGGCTGCAACCAGTTGAACAAGGTCTCGCGGCAGCGGTCGCCCGATGGCCGCAAGCCTTCGATATCGGGCACAGGCACTCGCCGCCCGCGCCACTGACCGCCGATGATGCGCACTGAACCCGGTAATCTGCTCTTTCCCCGGCCCTGGAGTTTCATGCTTGGATGCCCGCCTCCCCGCTTGAACGCACGCTGGTGTATCCCAAACTGTTAGCATACCGATTTGCACCAGCGAAAACTCCTGTCCATGTTTCGAATATTCCGCAAAAACAAGAATCGTCCTGGTGAATTGCTGGATGTCCAGCTGAGGCCTGCCGAACAAGCCGGTGATGCGGCACTGGAGGAAAGGCTGGCAAGCAGCCGCAATCAGTTGGGCCAACGCCTGGCTGAATTATTTTCCGCCAGCAAGTCCATCGACGAAAACCTGCTGGAAGAACTGGAAACGACCCTGATCACGGCCGACATCAGCACCCAGACCGCCATCGGCATCGTGGCCAACCTGCGCAAGGCAATTGCCAACAAGGTCATCCGCGAACCGGGGCAACTGTTGCCTGCCGTGCAGGCCGAGCTGTTTGAACTGATCGAACCGTGTGAACAGTTCCTGGTGGTCGATGCCGTACGCAAACCCTTTGTGATCCTCATGGTAGGCATCAACGGCGCCGGCAAGACCACGACCATTGGCAAACTGGCGCAGCGTTACAAGGAAGAAGGTCTGTCCGTCATGCTGGCTGCCGGCGATACCTTTCGTGCGGCCGCGGTTGAACAGCTCAAAGCCTGGGGTGATCGCAACCATGTGACCGTGATGTCCCAGGGCAGCGGGGCGGATTCTGCCGCAGTGATTTTTGACGCGTTGCAATCGGCCAAAGCCAAGGGCATCGATGTGCTGATTGCCGACACCGCCGGGCGCTTGCACACCCGGTCAAACCTGATGGAGGAATTGAAAAAAATCCGTCGCGTGATGAGCCGTATCGACCCCGATGCCCCGCATGAAGTCATGCTGGTGCTGGATGCCGGCACCGGCCAGAATGCCATCAACCAGGCACGCGAGTTCAACCAGGCGATAGGCCTGACCGGCATCACCATCACCAAGCTGGACGGCACTGCCCGCGGCGGTGTGCTGTTCAGCATAGCCAGCGAACTGAAATTACCCATTCGTTTTATTGGCGTGGGCGAGTCAGCCAGGGACCTGCGGCCGTTTGATGCCGGCGCCTTTGTCAACGCCATCTTGCCCATAGCGTGAATCTTGCGGATACATTTTCCGATCGCCTGCTGGGCTGGTGGGATGAGCATGGCCGCCAGGACCTGCCCTGGCAGCATCCGCGCACGCCCTACCGGGTGTGGATTTCCGAAATCATGCTGCAGCAAACGCAAGTAGGCACAGTCATTCCCTACTTCCTGCGCTGGATGGAACGATTCCCTGACATCAATGAACTGGCACAAGCGCCGCTGGACGAGGTGCTGGCGCATTGGGCCGGGTTGGGCTACTACGCCCGTGCGCGCAACCTGCACCGGGCCGCCCTGGCGTGCATGGCGGAACATGGTGGCACGTTGCCCAAGGCAGCCGATGACCTTGCTCAACTGCCCGGCATCGGGCGCAGCACGGCCAATGCCATTGTTTCCCAATCCACAGGCAAGCCGGCAGCGGTGCTTGATGGCAATGTCCGCCGCGTGCTTGCGCGCCATGCGATGGTGGGTGGCTGGACCGGTTCGGCGGCGGTGCAAAAGGCCCTGTGGCGGGAAGCGGAAACACGCTTACCGGCAGAGCGCGGCGCGGACTACACGCAGGCCATCATGGACCTCGGCGCCCTGCTCTGCACCCGTTCCGACCCTGATTGTGCTCACTGCCCGGTGCGCTCTGATTGCCAGGCCAGGCTGGCCGCCCAGGTTGCGCATTACCCGGCAGCAAAACCGAAAACCAAAGTGCGTGACCGGCCGGTTTTCATGTTGGTCCTGCAGGACCGGCAGCAGCGCGTGTTGCTGCAGAAGCGGCCGCCAGCAGGAATCTGGGGCGGACTGTGGTCATTGCCTGAAGCTGCAAGTCTTGCAGACCTGGAGCAACAATCCGGCCTGACCCTTGCGGACTGCATATACCTGCCGCCACGCGAACACCGTCTCAGCCATCAGCGACTGTTGATCCAACCGGTGCGGGCGCGCAAGCTGCAGGCCAGGCAGGTAAAATCCTTGCCTGAACACTGCTGGGTAACACTCAAACAGGAAGCTAGCCTCGCGGTACCCAAACCCGTGGCAGACCTGCTACGCGAACTGGGGAGCCTCTGATCCATTATGCACGGGCGCGACGAGTCTTTGCGGGAGAAGGTGAGACCGGGAACCGGTCGAGAGGCTGGCCTGGGCCATGCTCCGGTCCGGCTCGGGCGAGTGCGGTTTGGTTAGTCCAAATAAGCGAGCCGGAACGGGGCGGAGCGCCCGCAAAGGCCCGTCCCGTCCGGGTTTCGTCGCAAAAGGCGCATCTCGCACGTGGCTCGCCTTGGCCGTAGCGGTGCTACTGTCACGCGGCTCGCTCCGCACGATCTGCGCCTTTTGCGGCAGAAACGCGCTCCGTGCATAATGGATCAGAGGCTCCCTAGCTAGAGGAGAAAACGCATGAGCCGAATGGTGCACTGCCAGTTACTGGACAAGGAACTCGAAGGGCTGACTTTCCAGACCTGGCCAGGCGAATTGGGTAAACGCATTTACGAAAATATTTCCCAGCAGGCCTGGGCGCAGTGGATGAAACACCAGACCCTGCTGATCAACGAGCACCGTCTGTCTCCGCTGAACCCCGAGCACCGCAAGTTCATCGAAAGCGAGATGGAAAAATTCTTCTTTACCGGCGGCGCCGTTAAGCCGCAGGGCTACGTTGCGCCTGGCTCAGACGACGCGTAACTGGTCCCGCACCGGCAGGTTGCGAATGCGCTTGCCGGTCGCTGCAAAAATCGCATTGATCAGGGCCGCCGCACCTGCGTGGCGCAGCGACGCGAACGCCCGCTGCACACTGCGTGATCTATCGGTACTCTGGTTACCATGTCACGAAGTTGCGCGCCTGCGTATTGCGTATTGCGCTTAAGCCTTAAGCCTTTCGCCAGTAATTATTTGCCGCCGCAATGGTCGCGAACTCAAGTGCAACAACATGTCCTATTTGAATTAACATCATTGCATCGTTCGCATACACGTCACGCAGTTGGATACGTACAGCCTCATCCGGCTGGGTGGTTTTTATGACTAGTCTAGCAATTTTTATCGCAAGCGCCCGTCCTTCTTCTGGGGTATCGGTGATTAGCGTATTATTAGGTATTAAAGTAGTGCTCATTATTTTTCCTAAGTCAATTTGAAGGGGTGTCTACCGCATATGTGCGCTAGCCAACGGTACTGTAGCTGAAACAAGGGGGTTCCGCACCAAACATGCCGTGGACCTTGGATTACGCGTGCTTACTCGGCCTGCATTCTCGCAAGCCATATTTCGCCTGATCGGCCAGGGCCTGCTGCACGGTGATTCGCGCCCAGTCGGCTTCGAGTTCATCGGCGATGATCATGGGCATGCTGGTGCGCACGCCCTGGCCCATCTCGGCGCGGATATTGATCAGGGTAACGCTGCCATCGGGGGCAATGGCGATGAACACGCGCGGATCATTCTGCAAGCCGCCGGGCATGCCTGCGCCAGCGTACAATTTTTCTTCCTCAGCCAGCGCCCTGAGTGGCAAAGCACCGATGGCCAGCACCAGCGCGCCGGTACTGACGCCGAGCAGGAACGCGCGGCGGCTTTCGTTTTCGATGGTGTCAATTG
>SHZL01000104.1 GCA_009692275.1 Lysobacterales bacterium
GGCTGGGTACCTTAGACGAGGAAGTCTGACGTTCCAGCAAGCGCACAGTCTCCAGTGTGAAGCGCAAGATTTGCTCACTGGAGCCGAATACGAAGTGGACTCGCTTAGTGTCCTGGAACTGGTGCGCGAAAGTGCATGTTCCGCATATGACTGCGAGTTTGTCACGCTCGCGATGAAATTGGGCACGAAGCTCGTGACGATGGACGGTAAGTTGTTGCGGGCGTTTCCGGGTATCGCGGTCGCACTCGCTGCTGGCTAACTGCCAGCATCCGCTTGCGGCCGAAAGCGTTTATCGCGCGCCGGCCCTATCTTGAAATTTATCGGTCTTCGCGCGCATGCCACAGTCGCAAGACGTAGATAGTGGATTCCTGGATCTCATAGCGCACTTCGCTTTTGCGGGTCCCTGCTGGATCAGGCCCCTCATGTCAGCTGCTCGGCGACCAGGAATCCTGAAGTGCCTCCCAGGCCAGGCCCCGGGTGGGTTGACGATCCGATGTGATACAGCGATTCGACTGGCGTGTTGTTGTTCTTGGAGGTCGCGCCCGGTCTCCACAAGAATGATTGTTCCAGTCCACAGGAGCCGCCGTATGGATCACCTCCCACCAGGTTAATATTCAAAGCCGCGAGGTCAGTGGGTGTAAGCACCTTTCTGCCTATGGTTGCTGTATCAAGATTCGATATATGTCGCTTTAACAGGGCAATGATGCGATCAGCATACTGATCGCCAATTAGCTGGGTCCATTCCCCATTTTCCGGAGTCGCAATTTCTTCTTTGGCATCACCCATGATGCGTCTTGGTACATCCAGGATCTGCAGCCAAAGAATGGACGAGCCCGCTGGAGCGCGCGTTGGGTCGACAACGCTCGGTTGACCAACAACAATGGTTGACTCACACGGCAGTAATCCTCTGGTGCCTTCATTGACAGCCCTGGAAACACTGTCTATTCCGCTGGTCACATGAACTATTCCAACTTTGGATAAAGCTGAATTCACCCACTTTGGCGGCTCGTTAAGTGCAAGATGAATTTGCATGTCACCCAGACCATATTGATACCTCGACGCATCTTCCTTCACGGCGGCAGGGAGTGGAACATTGCGCAGCAGTCGTTGGTAGAGTTGCGTGGGCGTGACGCTGCAGATCACCCCTTGCAGGGCCATGCGGGTGTCACCGTTTACCATGCGCACGCCACTAGCCTTACCGCGTTTGTCTACCAGCACTTCGTCGACGTCAAGGGACACTTCTATTTTCCCGCCCCTGGCGACGATGAAGTTCTCAAATGCATCCAGCAGAACTTGATTTCCGCCGCGAACAACGGGCATCCCGACGGATTCGAGAGTAAGCGCCACAATTTTCGCCATTTGTCCTGACAGGGCACTTTCCGGATTCAGCCCAATATGCAATACCCAGGCTACCAAACATGCCTGGGTCGCCGGATCACGGATGTCATTCATCAGCCATGTACGGCAACTGGGCAATGCATCGCCAATAAATCGAATCAAGCCAGTCAGGCCGGATCGCCACAGCAGTTTGCCGAATAACTTTGCAACTCCAAACGTGCGCAGCTGTCGCCCGAGCATCGCGAACGTGAGTTCCGCGCTTGCCTCTATTCCCCCTAGCGCAGCACGGTAGGCATCACCATCGCCCGGGCATCGCGCATTCATAGCCGCGATATTTCGTTCCCGGTTTGTCGTGAGTACGAACGCTTCGTTATTTGGCAGGACAGAAGCTGTGGGATATTCAACGCTGACGAATTCAGCACCATGGGCAAGCAAGTCCTTACCCAGTTGCGCGTATGCTGGTGACGTCACAAAAAGCGGAAACCAGCTCGCCATAACATCGTGTTTGAAACCGGGCGCGATGAGTTCTTCGCTGCGCAGGCAACCACCGATTCGATCATTTCTTTCTACGACGAGAACGCGTCTGCCGCGCTTGGCCAACATCGCCGCACATACCAAGGAATTGATACCGCTACCCACGATGATGTAGTCGTGCGCACTCATATTATAGGCAGCCCGAATTTTGCCTCCGGCGCATGTGCTCTTTCACCGGGATTGCAACAGTGGCATGAGGGGGAAGTGTTGTTCCGGGCCCATTGCGCTGTAACCGCCGTCCACCGGCACCTCGCCTCCTGTCATATAGGACGCTTCGTCAGATGCTACAAAGGCTGCAACATTTGCGACTTCTTCAGCATCTGCTACCCGACCCATCAGGTTATACGGGATGGATACCTTGTCGGCGTGTGCCCGATTTCCGCCCGTCAGCCCGTCAAATGGGTCAGACCAGATATGCCCCAGGCGCAGCAGATTGACGCGAATTCCGTCGTCTGCATACTCCACCGCCTGGGTTTTGGTGAGATGCAGCATGGCGGCTTTTGAAACAGGGTAGGTCCAGCGTTGAATGTGCGGCGCTATTCCTGATATTGAACCGATGTTGACAATGTTGCCCCTGGTTTTCTTCAGGTGAGGGCGCGCCTTCTCTCCCAGGATTGCCGCTGAGATAACGTTGGTGTTCAACGTAGAAAGCCACGTCGCCCGATCCGACCTGGCGCCGTCATCACCATAGGAACAGGCATTGTTGACCAAAATATCAAGTGATCCAAATTGACTTATTGCCTCGGCAATGAGCTTGTCCAATGCATCGTCGTCCGTTATGTCTGTCTCAACAAAATGGGCGTTTACCCCCAACCTGCGGGCGATCGCTTCGCCTTTCTCCCGGGTTCTTGCAGCGATTACAACCTTTGCACCAAGTGCTACAAATTTTTCACTTATGGCAGCGCCAATGGATGCGGCACCGCCGGTAATTATTGCAACCTTGTTACTCAAATCTGCCATTTTTCAGCTCCTGCCAGGGCTCATTGCTGAGTTATCAGCGAGTTGTTTTATCAGTGCGAGGAATTAATACCGTATCGTTGCTGCAGTCGTTTGGTCAACGGCCTGTAATCTGAGCCGGTGACCGGGAGAAACCACTGTTGCAAACGAACGATCGGGCTCAGGGGAAGACGCATGTCATTAAGGATTTCGTCCATCTGATGCACCGAGAAAGGAATGATGTTGGTGCCTTTTGAATGCTTTCCATCGGTGCGCTCCTCCATCCAGGCCAGGCGCTCATCGATGTAGTCATTCATCTCTTTCTCGCTGGGCAGGCTGACACCACCCAGCAGGTAATCCGCCAGCCACAAGGCGCCAATTTCGCAGTTGAGCTGGCTGAAGAAAGACGAATTGTAGCCATTGAACGCGAGTTTCGGCACCGCAACTGGCATCATGGTTTGATAGAGGCGGAAGTTGCCGTTTGAATCACAAATCCTGGCGAGCACGTCCTGGGAAAAAAAAGGCACCGATTGATGCCACCCGGTACCGCAAATGATGATGTCCGCCGGCAACACCTCCCCCCCCGAAAGCACTGCTTCTCCGGGTCTGAGTTGGGTAATGAACGTCTGCCTGACCACCAGCTTCCCCTGCTGGATCTTTTCGTAAAATCCTTCCGTGACGAGACTTACGGTACTGCGGGCTATTGATTCAAGTGGCTTCTTGGGACGGAGGTCCAATTGGTCAAGCTTCAACTGCTTCGCAATCACTGCTTCAACGCTGTTCAACATGCCGTTGCGAATGAACAATCCTCGCCCGTGGAGAAACTTTTCGAAACCCTTGAGGCGAACATAGCGAAACAGGCCTTCACCCAACCTCGTCAGGAACAGATACTTGAAGTTAAGGATGTTCTTCAGCTTTTTGGGCATTTTCCAAATTAAGGTACGGGCGATAACCTGAGTCGACGCCGAGATGTCACAGACAGAGTTCGCGACATCGCAGGATGACTTTCCGTATCCCACAACCAGTACATGTTTTCCGCGGGCCTGTTCAATATTCGTAAACTGACTGGTGTGGCACAGGAGACCGCCGCCGTCGATGAACTGGTCGCGGCCCTCAAAGGGCGGAATGGAGGGCAGTGAAAATATGCCATTGCATGCGATCAGGAAGTCAAACTGGTAGGTCGGTTTTTGCGCAGCATCAGACTGGCCAGCTTGCTTTAAATGGACAAACCATTGAGCAACTTCACCGTTGTACTCAACTCGCTCCACCTCGGCTTGTAGCAGCACGCGGTCGTAGAAGCCAAAATGCTTCGCATAGCTCTCCAGGTAGGACTGCACTTGCTTGCCGGCAGGCCACTCCGGCCAATCCGACGGCATGGGATAATCGGAAAACTCATAGGTCGTTCTGGGATTCTGCGTGGTCAGGCCAGGATAACGGCGCGATGCAGACCACACACCGCCGACTTCGGCTTCCTTTTCAAACACCGTTACGTCAAATCCAAAGGATTTGAGTATTTTTGCGGTGCTTAGACCAGCAATTCCAGCTCCAATGATGCCAATGCTTTTGACGCTGCTTGCCAAGATATTCTCCAAATTTGCACTGAAAATCGCCCCACCCTGAGAGCCTGATTATGGCCCAGATTTAGTCTGTTTTGCCGGTTTTCTTCTCCCTAATTTAGAAAAGCACCTCGGCACCCAGCCGTGCGCGAACGCCCGGCGCAGGGAATCCCGGCGCATCCTGGTAGTTCGTGTCGAAGGCATTGTCGATGGCCAGCCACACCGCCAGTTTTTCTGAGTACTGGTAACGAGCCGTAGCATCCGCGATGACGTATGCTCCATCTACAACGTCACCGGTAGGGATAGAAGTAATCAGCCGCTCGCCAACGTATCGGGCGTTCGCGTTCACCGACCACGCATGGGAGACCTGCCAGGTGAGATTCACTCCCGCCATAGTCTCCGGGCGTCGCCGCAGTGGTCCCGAGACACTGGAGATGTCTAAAAACGTTGCATCGGCACCCAGCCAGACAGTGTCCGAAAACTGCGTCTGCACATGCAAAAAGACCCCCGAGATATCGACCGCACCGCGATTGATGTTGGTGAAGGTTTCAAAGTCGAAATCCACCAGGTCCTTATACCTGCTGGTAAATAGCGAAATTCCCGCCTTAGAACCAGCGCCAAGACCGAAGTCGTAGCCCGTCTCCAGGCTGGTGACTTTCTCGGATACCAGGTCCGGATTGCCAAACAGCGGATTGCCCAGTGCGAAGAAACTGGGCAGTTTGAAGCCGTTGGCAACCCGCGCCCACAGTTTGCCGCCGGAGTTCCGGAACTCTCTTTCCAGGCCAATCTTGGCCGAGGGGTTTGACTCATTGCCGGTATGATCCAGCCGGACAGCGATGGTGGAAGCCACGCTCCCGGACCAGTCATAGCCCCATTCCAGGAAACCAGAGACGGTGTTGCGCTGGAGGTCATAGGCATTGGGTAGCTGCACGAAGCCGAGATCTACCATGCCGTCGTCCCGGCCCGTTTCATCGACCAGATCGAACCCAAAGGCCAGTTGCGACCGGGCGCTGGGCGAGAGCCGGTTAATCCACAGCAACTGGCCGCGTTGGTAATCACTAACGGTGGTAAAAGCTGGCTGCCCGTCCAACTCACCCGGCGGAACGGGCGGCGTATCAATGTCGTCCTTAAGCCCAGTCCAGCTCGCGATGATTTCTGCTCCCCAATGGGCCGACAGCGTCCACTCGGTCATCGCAGACAGGCTTAGCTCCTCACCGTCGGCAGTCTCGAGATCGGGCAACGCGGCCAAGCCGGGCCCGCCACTCACTTCCGGAAAGCTCGTGCGGCGCCGGTCGACGTGCCACGCGTTCACTTGCCAGCTGTCACCTGAGCTGCGCTGCCCCTCCAATCGTGCCGCCACGCTGGTGAGTTCCAGGCTGGAGCCTGCAATGCCGTCACCACCATCGGCGGTGGATACGCGCAGGCCCATGGTGGTGGTGTCATTTATGCCCAGCGTGGCCGCGGCGCCGGTTCGCCAGTCGCTTTTCGTGCCGGCTTCGGCGTAGGTAGTGCTGTGGCCAGGTTCCGGCCAGGCCGTTTCTATCAGGACAACTCCGGCCATCGCGTCAGAACCATAGATGGCGGAAACCGCCCCTGTGCCGATATCGACACGCTCTATCTCGTTGGCGGCCAGCGCGGAAAAATCAAAAGAACCACCGCGCGTGTTCGTGGGGTTGTTCAAGCGCACGCCGTCAACGAACACAACGGTGAAATTGGACTCCGCTCCGCGAAGAAATACCTCTGAAACTCCGCCCGGGCCGCCGGGGCGATATACCGACACACCAGGAAGCCGGGCCAGTAACTGTTCCGGCCCCGCTGGCATCATCATTTCCAGTTCTTCACGCTCAAGCGAAAACTGCGATTCCATTTGGAAAGCAGGGTCCTGGAGGTATGTGCCGATGACCGCGATTTCCTCGATATCCTCCTGGGCCATGGCTGCCCAGGGAGTAAAGCCGGCAATGGCTGCAAGCAGCCTGAGAAACAAACGGAACGCTTTCGGGAAAGGCAAAGGAGTTTCTAATCCATTATGCACGGGCGCGACAAATCTTTACCGGATGCTCCAGTTAATGGGTATTGATCAGGTAAATAACGCTGGCCGCGTTTCCTCCCCGGCCCTGCATGATGGGGTGCTCGGTGCGCCAGTTCTCGGGAACCAGTCCGGGGAAATCGCCCAGCCCCAGCACGATATCGGTTTTCTGGTCATTGTTGACGTCGGCTGCCTCGATCGAAACCCAGATACCGAAAAATTCACTGGCAAATGAGAAGGGCTCGAACGTGAAGTCACCCTTGTTTTCCAGGTAGACAAAACTTTCCGGCTCAGCGGCATTCCATTGCGGGAACAGCGCAACCACGGCGATGTCCGGATCTCCGTCACCATCAAAATCATTCACCACGCCGCGGGCCGCACCGGGCATGGGGTAAGTAAATTCCCGGGTGAATTTCAGCCCGCCGTGATTCTTGAACACGCGCACGGAATGTTGCGGCCTCGGTGCGGGAACATTTTTGGCAATGTGATTTCCTACGACGTTATCGCCGTTGAGCACAACGATATCGATATTGCCATCGCCATCGAAATCACCCAACTCCACACTGTTGCCTCCGAATGCGGGACGGTTTTCTTCGATCAGATGGCGGGTAAAGGTTTCATCCCCGTTGTTGATGAACACCATGAGTTCCTGGCGCGCCTGTGCAGCCAGCGCCACGATATCCGGCCTGCCGTCATTGTTCATGTCTGCAATCGCGCTGCTAATCAAACCTGCCTGTTTGCTGAGTATCGTTTCACGCAATGCCCCGGGCAGGACGCCAGGTGCAATTTCAGCCGGAGCGTCTGGCCACAGCGTTGCATAGTCCGGCGTCTGCCAGTAAATATCCAACTCGGCCTGTGCATCGCCAAAGACCCCGTCGCCGAAGGCATTGGCAACAATGTCCTTGAGGCCATCGCCGTTCAGATCGACATCGTGGAATTTGACAAAGCGCTGCTTGCCATTGACCAGCATGCGGGCCTTGGGTGTGTCTCCTTCGAATTCCCAGTCGGTCAGCGCCGCGAGACCGACTTTGGTCATCGGGAAGCGGCCATGGGTCAGCACGCGCACGCCTGTTTCCGTCAGGGCCATGTGGATCGGGTCGGTCAGCAGGTTTGTTTGACCAATCTTTTTCCCGCTGTCGAGATCGAATTCGACGATATCATCCCACTTGTCGAAGCCTGCCTTGCGCTCCCCGCCGCCGACCCAGTCATCGATGACTGAGCGCCCGACATAGATGCGCCGCCGCTCTTCGTCGACCAGGGTGGCGAGCACCAGCGCATTGGCCTCCAGGTCCAGGTTCGGAACGACCGGCTTGAAACCCGGCAACAGTGGCGCCTTGGGTCGCTTGATTTCCATATCCGTCCAGGGGAGTGAATTCTCGACAAAGTATGCGCGAATCCTCTGGAGTTCCTCTTTGCTCATCTCCGGTTCAGGAGGTATTTGCGGCTTGAATACGCCAAAGTCACGACTGAAGCCGTGGCTGTCGGTTAAGGTATAGCGCTTGGTGTAATCCTGTTGGGGCTCCGCCTCCGGCGGTGCTGGCGAAACTGTCATGTCGTCGAATTCGTCGCCCTTCATACCGACATAATTACCCATGTATTGAATGGCGAACGACCAATATTCCCGTGACAAGTCCCTGGGCTCCGGCGCCAGGTGGCAGCGCGTGCAGTGCTGTTGAATCAACTCCTGCGCAGTCAATTCCTGCACATTTGATTCCCTGGCGGGCGCATCGGCAGATGCCGGAGCCGCTGCAACCGCCGCAGCGTCCGCAGTTGCAGGCGTATCCGTGCTGGTCGAATTGCACCCCGTGGCCAGTATGAGCAGGCTCGTCACAAAACCGCACAGCAAAGCTGTTTTCTGGATGGTTATCACTCCCAGCTACTCCACATTTTTTTAGCCTCAAGCCATTGTTCGGCACTCATGCCCGGATTGTCCTCGGGCATCATCCTCGCGCCCGGGTGCTGATGATACGGACGTGTCCAGGTACCCCGTTCATACAGCGACTCGATATTCTGACGATATACTTTATCCACATCGTTGTGATGCAGAGGATCCTGATGCAGCCACAGATTCTTCGGATGAATCGGCTGGGTATACATCTCCCGGAACAGCTCGGTGCGCAGGTCCTTCATCCAGTTACTGTTGAGGTTCATGGCGCGAAACTGGCGCAGCGCCTCGATGTCGATAATGGCTGACAGGATCGTATTGTTGCCCGCCGCGCTGTGGCTCAGCACCTCGCCACGATATCCAATCATATGACCGTTGCCACCGGCAATGTCGATGGGATGGCGTGACGACGCCGACAGGTACACCGGGCCGATGTTGGGACACAGCATGTACACCGTGTTGAAATCGGCATGCCCGCGGTTCTGCACCATCCAGCCGCCTCCTGGCGTGCCACCGAAGTTGGTCATGGGCACGGCTTCCGACGGACGGTAAACCACTTCGGCACCGTTGAATGCCAGCGCACGCACGGCCTCCGGGTACTCACCATCGGAGCAACAGATGGTGCCGATATTGCCGATGTCATGGGTTT
>SHZL01000105.1 GCA_009692275.1 Lysobacterales bacterium
GAACGGTTTACAGCTACCGGCCCGTTTGCGGTGCTGCCTCATGTGCATGGCCGTTGCGGCCTGGTCTGGAGCGTCGCGCGAGAGGAGGTGGAGCAGTTGCTGGCGCTAAGCGATGAAATGTTCCTGCTGCGCGCGCAGTCAAAGTTTGGAACAGAGCTGGGATTGTGGCTGAAGACAGGCAAGCGTTCATCCTACCCGCTGCGACTGGTGCGTGCGCTGGAGGACACGCGGCCGCGCGCGGTTATCCTCGGTAACGCGGCCCATGCCATTCACCCCATCGGCGCGCAGGGTTTCAACCTCGGTTTGCGTGATGTTGCGGTGCTGGCCGAAGTGATTGCCACTGCACTGGCACATGATCCCCGGGCAGATATAGGTCAGCTGCAATTGCTGCAGGAATATAGCCGCTGGCGTGCACCCGACCAGGCGGGCACCATCGCATACTCCGATGGCCTGGCCCGGCTCTATGCAAATCCGACTCCGGTTGCCGCAGCAGCCCGCAGACTGGGCTTGCTGGCACATGCATTATTCCCTCCCTTGCGGCGGCAGTTGGCCATCCGTGCAATGGGATACCGGGGCAAGGTACCAAGGCTGGCACTGGGTGAACCGCTGGCGCGAGGCGAACGGCAGATGCTGGACGAACGTTTGGCAGGCGCATGACTGCAGAGCGGCAAACGTTTGACGTCCTGGTTGTGGGCGCGGGCATGGTGGGGGCAACTGCCGCCTGCCTGCTGGCCCGTGCTGGCTTTTCCGTTGCGGTGCTGGAAGCGCGCCAGCCAGCTGCCTTTCGGCCGCAAAGCCCGGTTGGCCTGCGGGTTTCTGCACTCTCACCCGGGTCGGAAAGTGTACTGGCTGAAGCGGGGGCCTGGCGGCAGATCAGCCAGTCCAGGCATGGCGTTTACCGGCGCATGCAGGTTGAAGACCGGCGTGGCGGAGCCGGGTTGGAATTCAATGCCGGTGAATTCGGCATGGAGCGCCTGGGTTCCATCGTGGAAAATGACCTGGTGCAGTGGACGCTATGGCAGTGTCTGCAAAACCTGGGTGGATTGGAGCTGATTTGTCCCGCCACGATCGAAACCATTGATTTGCAGGTGACCCGGCCACGTATTCTGTTGCAGGGCGGGCGGGAAATTCGCTGTCGCATTCTGGTTGGTGCGGATGGAGCTGATTCGGCAGTGCGTGCCGCACTCGGCACTGGCCAGCAGTATTGGGGTTATGGGCAACAGGGTATCGTGGCAGTAGTGCGCACGGCAATTGCCAACCAGGGCCTCGCCTGGCAACGGTTCTTGCCGGGAGGTCCCGTGGCTTTCTTGCCATTGGCAGACGGTACTTCATCCATAGTCTGGTCACAGACCGATGCGGAGGCCCGCCGCTTACTGGGACTCAGCGATGAGGCATTCTGCGCTGCACTCAATGCCGCCTTGCTCGCCACCTCGCCGCCGGACTCCACCGCACCATGGGTATTCGGTTCGGCAGTGGAATGCGGGCCGCGCGCGGCTTTTCCCCTGCTTATGCGATTGAGTGACAGCTATGCCGCAGGCAGCACCCTGTTGATCGGTGACGCTGCTCACGTGGTCCATCCGCTGGCTGGCCAGGGGGTAAATCTCGGCTTGCTTGACGCGGCCGCGCTGCTTGAGACCCTGGTGGTGGCGCGCAAGGCAGGTGACGACTTCACCAGTGAAAGAGTACTGCGGCGATATGCCCGCTGGCGCCGCTCTGAAGCTGAACTCATGGCGCGCGGAGTTCACGGATTGCGTTCTTTGTTCATGCCTGAGCTCCTTACCCCGCTGCGCCGCGCAGGGCTTGGCCTGGTATCACGCAGCTGGACCCTGAAAGAAATGTTCATCCGGCGAGCAGCCGGGCGCAACCGCGCCGCCCCGGCATTGGCGCGCGGAGTGAGTCTTGCGGAGTTGATGCGGACAGCCTGACGCCGAACTTATTCCCGATCGTTATATCCAGATAAAAAACGCTTCGTTCACTGTTGTGCACTGCGCACCTATGCTCTGTCCTCGAGGTCACGGAGACGAGCAACATGTTCAGCGCACTGCAAGCGGACAACTCACCTTTCTCGCAAGCACAAATTGAAAGCTTGCAGCAGAGTCTTGGCGAGCTGGATGGGTTTCAGTCAGCCTGGCTGAGTGGATTCATTGCCGGGCGGCTGGCAAGCCCGGCCTTGTCGTTCGCGCCCACGCAAAACGCCGCTGCACTGGCGCTGCCAGTGGCGGGAGTCACTGCTGCGAACAGCGTTTCCGCCCGTGCTAATGGCCAGCGGCTACAGGTCTTTTTTGCCTCGCAAACCGGCAATGGGGAAAGCGTTGCGCTCGCATTGGCTGCAGAAGCCGAGCGGGCAGGCGTGGCAGTGGAGGTGCGGTCGCTGGCTGAATTACGCCCGGCCGCGCTGAAAAAGCTGCGCTACGCGGCCTTCGTCATCAGCACCCACGGTGAAGGTGACCCACCGGACGACGCCCTGGAACTGTTTGAATACCTGAAGGGATCCCGTGCCGCTCCGCTGGGGCAATTGAATTTCCAGGTGTTGGCACTGGGCGATCGCAGCTACAGCAAGTTTTGCGCAGCCGGTCGGGAACTGGAAAACCTGCTGTTGGCCCAGGGCGCTAGCCGTTTCGCCGAGCGCATTGAGTGCGATGTCGACTTTCAAGCGCTCGCGAGCGCCTGGTCAACGGAAGTGCTGCGCTTTGCGCAGGATACTTTTGCCCCTGCAAGCGGGGAATCGCGTGTAAGCCAGGCTGTTTCCGCGTCTTCCGCTCACCTCAGCATAGTTCCACAGGTAAACCGCTGGACCAGGGCCAATCCCTTCGCTGCCACGGTGGAGCGCGTACAGAAAATCACAGGCCTGGAATCCGCGAAGAATGTGTTCCACCTGGAGCTCTCGCTGGAAGGCTCCGGGCTTGAATATGCGCCGGGTGATGCGCTGGGAGTGTGGGCTCCCAACGCTCACGAGTTAGTGAACGAGGTGCTTGATGCGCTTGATATTGCTGCAGACGACGAGGTAATCCTCGACAGTCACCGGCATACCATTGATGCAGTGCTCACGCGCAAGCGCGAACTGACCCGCCTCAGCGCCGACACGGTGCGGGGCTACGCCGAATTGGCAGGAAACCGCGAGCTGCAGGATCATTTTGAACAGCTGGATGAAAAACAGCGCCGCGAATTTATTGAGCAGCGCCAGTTCGCAGACCTGTTGGCGCAGTATCCGGTTGCGGCGGGTTGCCGGATTTCCGCCGACAGCCTGGCCGCATTATTGCGACCACTCGCGTCGCGTTCCTATTCGATAGCTTCGAGCCAGGCCAGCGTTGATGACCAGGTACACCTGACGGTGGCCAGCTTGTCCACCCTGGCCGGTGGCAGGGAACGACACGGAGTGGCCAGTAATTTCCTCAATCGCCACATTGCGCCTGGCGATGAAGTCCATGTTTTCCCCGAACCCAATCGCCGTTTTCGTTTGCCTGAAGACCGTGACACGCCCCTGATCCTCATCGCTGCCGGCACCGGTGTCGCCCCCTACCGGGCATTCCTGCAACAACTGGCTGCGGAAGGCTCTGCGCCGCCCGCCTGGCTGATTTTTGGCAATCCTCATTTGCGCACGGATTTTCTTTATCAGCGTGAATGGCTGGAATTCCGGCAGCGCGGCTTGCTGACCCACATTGATGGTGCTTTCTCCCGTGATCAGAAAGAAAAGCGCTACGTGCAACATGTGTTGCAGGAGCAGGGGGCCCGGCTGGATCAATGGTTGGGCCGGGGCGCGCAGATCTACATCTGCGGAGGTTTGGACATGGGGCGGGAAGTGGAGCTGGCTTTGCGGGATGCGCTTTGCGAACAGCGCAAGGTAGATACCGCGACTGCTGCCGAACTCGTCGCGGACTTGCGCCGCCAGGGCCGCTTGCTGAAGGATCTCTACTGATGGGTGGTGCTAAGCCTGCATTGACCCCGGTTGAGGGGGTAAAGGCACGCAGCAACTACCTGCGTGGGACCTTACTGCAAAGCCTGGCAGACAGTGCCACGGGCGCACTCGCCGAGGACGACACGCATGTCAGCAAGTTCCACGGGTTTTACCAACAGGACAACCGTGACCATCGTGAGGAACGCCGCCGGCAAATGCTGGAGCCCGATCACCAGTTCATGATCCGCGCCCGCGTTCCCGGAGGAATATGCACACCCCGCCAGTGGTTGGCGCTGGACGCGATCGCGCAACAGTGGGCCAATGGCACCATCCGCCTGACCACCCGCCAGGCTTTCCAGTTGCATGGTGTGATCAAGGGCAATCTCAAGTCGACTATCCGCGGCATCAACGACTCATTACTTGACACCATAGCCGCCTGCGGCGATGTCAATCGCAACGTGATGTGCACGCCTTTGCCCGAGGCTTCGGCCATCCACCGGCAGGTGTGTGCAGATGCGCAGGCGGTAAGCCGGCACCTTACACCGCATACCACGGCTTACCACGAGATCTGGTTGGACAAAGAACGCGTGGGGGGAACCGCGGAGACCCCCAGTGCCAACAAAAAGGAGGTTTCCGATCACGAACCGATTTATGGCCCCACTTACCTGCCGCGCAAGTTCAAGATGTCTTTTGCCATACCCCCACGCAACGATGTGGATGTGTTTGCACACGACCTGAGTTTCATCGCCATCATTGAGAACAATGTCCTGGCCGGATACAACGTCGCTGTGGGTGGCGGGATGGGAGCAACGCACGGTGACCCCGCAACCTATCCACGGCTGGCGGACACCATCGGTTTCTGCACCAGGGAACAGGTGCTGGCAGTGACCGAGGCCATTGTCACCATTCAACGCGATTTCGGCGATCGCACCAGTCGCAAGCACGCACGCTTGAAATACACCCTGGACGATAACGGACTGGACTGGTTGCACACGCAATTCGAAGCGCGGGTGGGCTTCCGTCTGGCCGCGCACAAGCCGTTTGAATTCACCCACAATGGCGATCGTTTCGGTTGGCAGCAAACCAGCGATGGGCTGTGGCACCTGGGCCTGTTCATCGAGAACGGGCGGGTTGCCGACCGGGCAGGTGCAACACAACTGACAGGTTTGCGTGAAATCGCCCGGATACTGAAGGGTGAGCTGCGCCTTACGCCCAACCAGAATGTCGTGATTTCGGGGGTTGCGGCCAAAGATCGTGCAGTCATTGATGAACTGGTACAAGCGCATGGGTTGGACAGCTGGGACCGGATCTCTCCGTTGCGTTTACATTCCATGGCCTGTGTCGGCTTTCCGACGTGTGGCCTGTCCATGGCTGAAAGCGAGCGCTATTTGCCGGAGCTCGTGGGGCGAATCGAATCCCTGCTCGAGGAGCATGGCATGCAGGAGCAGGCCATCACCATTCGCATGACCGGCTGCCCCAACGGGTGCGCGCGTCCCTACCTGGCAGAAATCGGGCTGGTGGGTAAAGCACCCGGCTTGTACAACCTTTACCTCGGGGCAGCCTTCAACGGCACACGGCTGAATAGCTTGTATCGCGAGAGTGTGCAGGAAGCCGACATTCTCCAGGTCCTCGACGGATTGTTTGCACTTTTTGCCATGTCCCGGAACGGCGCTGAAGCTTTTGGCAATTTCTTGCACCGCACTGGCGTGATCAAATCCAGTTCTGACCAGAGAGAAATCGGGCAATGAAAGCATCCGGTCTGAGTCTCTGCATCCCTGAACCGGGGCAGGCGTGGAGCAGTTCGCAAGTAGACGCGGTCAAGCCTTGCCTGGAGAAAATGCAGGCCACGGAGCGGGTGCAGTGGGCGCTGGACTTCCTGCCGGACAAGGCCATCCTGACCTCGAGCTTTGGCGCACAGTCGGCAGTGATGCTGCATCTTGTGACACGGCACAGACCCGGCATACCGGTCGTGCTGATTGATACCGGTTACCTGTTTGACGAGACCTATCAGTTCGTTGATCACATTGTGGAACGGCTAAACCTGAATGTCCTGGTTTATCGTCCAGAACTGAGCCCCGCGTGGCAGGAGAGGCGCTTTGGCCGTCGCTGGGAGCAGGGCCCTGATGGTATCCATCAGTATAACCAGATGAACAAAGTTGAACCCATGGAACGCGCCCTGGAGGATTTGCGGGTTGGCACCTGGTTCAGCGGTTTGCGGCGCGAGCAGTCCGATTCGCGCCGGGGCCTTGCAGTACTGCAACGGCACGGGCGCGCGGTCAAAGTCAGCCCCATTGCAGACTGGAGCAATCGAGACGTGCATCAATACCTCAAGGCGCATGACCTGCCCTATCATCCCTTGTGGGAGCAGGGTTATGTTTCCATAGGTGACCGCCACACCAGCCGGCCGCTGGCAGAAGGTATGTCAGCACAGGATACCCGCTTCTTTGGCCTGGTCAGGGAATGTGGCTTGCACGAACCGGAACGATTCCGGCGGGTCGCGTCTTAGAGCGCCAGGGGACGTGCTGAGGGGGTTGGCTACAGGTTGAAGCCACCGTTGCAACAGGTGGGGAAACGGTTGCCGATACTGGGGTGCAGGTTCAGGCCAGACAGCGATTTGCCATAGGCTGCAGCTGCTGCGTGTTTCGGGTCGGCAATGATTTCGTCGATTTTATGCCGTTCGACGCCTGGCACCATCAGCTCAAGAAACGCGTACATGTAATCACGCAAGAACCTGTTCTTGCGAAAGCCGATCCAGGTCGTGCAACTGGGAAACAGGCGGTTTGCATTGATGGCGACCAGGTCCGAGTCGCGCTCGCGATCGTAGGCCATGCAGGCGATGATGCCAACACCCATGCCTTTGCGCACATAGTTCTTGATCACATCCGGGTCTTCGGCCGAAAACACCACGTTCGGCTCGACGCCCGCTTTGGCAAACGCCCTGGACTGATCCGAGCCCGCATCAAAGCTGTGGGTATAGCTGATGATGGGAAAGCTCGCGAGGTCGGCAAGGGATACGCGCTCCGCTGCAGCCAGCGCGTGATCCTTGCGCACAACGATGATTCGTTCCCAGTGATAAATGGGCAGAGTCAGCAAATCATCGAATAATTCGCTATGGCCTGATGCTACTGCAAAGTCGGCTGTCTGTTCCTGCACCTGGCGCGCAATCTGATCCGAGGTGCCCTGGTGCAACTTGATTGCAATGCCCGGAAACTTGCGCTGAAAACCCTCCAGCAGGTCAGGCAGCACATAACGGGCCTGGGTGTGGGTGGTGGCGACCACCAGTTCGCCCTGGAATCGTCCGGCGAATTCCCTGGACATGGCGCGAATATTTTCCGCTTCATTGAGAATCTTGCGCGCCCGTCGCACCACTTCCTTGCCGGCATCGGTCAGGGACTCCAGGCTTTTTCCTTTGCGCACAAACAAGTGCAGAGACAGTTCGTCTTCCAGCATTTTTAATTGCTTGCTGATGCCCGGCTGCGAAGTGAACAGGCTGTGTGAAGCGGCAGTAATGTTCATGCCGTGGTCGACAATGGCCACCAGGTAACGGAGTTGCTGCAGTTTCATCTTGGGAGCCTCTGATCAATTATGCGCGGAGCGCGTTTCTGCTGCAAAGGCCGCAATTCATTCCATGTGACTTGGCAGGCGCCAGTCTGCCTGCAGCATAAGCATGCGGGAGCGGCAAGACAAGTACGGATTTTGTTGGTCCGTTATAACGCCTGGATATAACGGCAGAAAGAACACGTATTTCTTTTATGCCTTCGCGCTGTCTATTATCCATGCAATTCCAGGGAGGCGGTTTTATGCGTTATTTTCCAATTTTCATGGACTTGCGCGGCCAGAAGGTACTGCTCATCGGTGCCGGTAACGTAGCTGAGCGCAAAGCCCGGTTACTGATCAAGGCGGGCGCTCAGGTTCACGTCGTGGCGCGGGAGATCAACGCCCGGTTCAGTCACTGGATAGCGGCAGGCAGCGTGCTGCATGTCGCACGTGAGTACCAGGCAGGGCAGATCCATGGTGCAAGGCTGGTGTTCGCAGCGACCGGCGATCAGCAACTGAATTCCCGGGTATTCACGGATGCGGAACAGCTCTCAGTCCCGGTCAACGTGGTGGACGATCTCGAGCTGTGTCGTTTTATTTCACCTGCTGTTGTGGATCGCTCCCCGGTACAGGTGGCCATTTCCACCGGTGGCAGCGCCCCGGTGCTGGCCCGGCGGTTGCGCTCCTGGATCGAAACCCTGTTGCCGCTGGGCCTGGGTCAGGTCGCAGCAGCAGCTGGCGATTTGCGTCGATTGGCACGGGAGCGTTTGCCGCAGGCACGGCGCAAGCAATTCTGGGAAAAACTATTGAGCGATGCACGCCTGCGTTCGTTCAGCCTGCAAAGCGGCCGGGACATCGGTCATTGCATGCGCCGGGAAATTGACAAGGCCGCCATTGCCGAACACGTTGATGAGCAGGCGCGTGCGCGCCAGGACGGTCGTGTCTTCCTGGTGGGAGCGGGTCCGGGCCGCGCCGATCTGTTGACCTTGCGGGCCCTGCACGTACTGGCCATGGCCGATGTGATACTGCACGATGGGCTGGTCAGCGAGGAAATACTTGACCTGGCCCGCCGCGATGCAGACCGGATTGACGTCGGTAAGCGCGCCGGCAAAACGCACCTGGCCCAGCACGACATCCATGCGTGCATGCTCAGTGAGGTAATCAAGGGAAAAAACGTGGTGCGCCTGAAAGGAGGAGATTCATTCATTTTCGGACGCGGCGGCGAGGAACTGGAGTATCTGCGGGAGCATGGCGTGTCCTACGAAGTTGTTCCGGGTATTACCGCAGCCCTGGGCTGCGCGGCTTATGCTGGTATCCCCCTCACGCACAGGAATCACGCGCAGTCTCTGACCTTCATAACCGGCCACCTGTCCGGGGGCAAGGAATCAGCACCGGAATC
>SHZL01000106.1 GCA_009692275.1 Lysobacterales bacterium
GGCTTGCTGTCGGGATAACCACCCGAACCAGGGTTTGCCATGGGGTAGCACCCAGGGCGAGGGAACCATTCGACAGGGACCTGGGAACGCCAAAAAGCGCATCCTCGGCTATGGAAAACAGGGTTGGAATGACCGCAAAGCCCATGGCGATACCTACCACGAGTGCATTTCTCTGGTCATAACCAATACCGGTTTCGCGACTCAGCCAGGAATGCAAATCCCTGCCGAACAGGCTGTATTCCAGAGGCCCTGCCAGTCTCCAGGCCAGCCAGCCCAACACCAGCATGATGGGGATCTGCAGCAAGGGTTCGTAACCTTCCGGCACCAGGGCCTTCATGGGGCCGTCGTGGCGCTGCCACCACCACGCGAACAGCACAATACCCAGGGGCAGGACGATGATCAGGGCAAGTATTCCGGCGAGGTTTTCCTCGACCAGGGGCGCAAGCCACAAGCCTGCGAGAAAACCGAGTATAACCGTGGGCAGCGCAGCCATGAGCTCAATTCCAGGCTTGACCCACTGGCGCAAGCCCGGAGCCATGAAATAGGCCGTATAGGCTGCTGCCATGAGGGCCAGTGGAATAGCAAACAGCATGGCATACAGCGCCGCTTTCAGGGTGCCAAAGACCAGCGGTGTCAGGCTGAACTTGGGCTCAAATTCGTTGCCCGAGGCCGAGGACTGCCAGACGTATGCCGGTTCACTGTAGTTTTCGTACCAGACCTTCTGCCACAGCGAGGCAAAGGACACCTCGGGGTGTTCGTTGTCTATGGCGAGCATCGCCAGGCCACCTGCCTTGCTTTCGATCAGCAAACCATCGGCGCGCGGGGCAAGTGCTACAAGCAGTGGCTGCATATCGGCCAGGGATTCTGTGTGCACCAGCCTGCCCGCCGTGCTGTGATAGATCGCCAGTTCGTCATGCTCATCCAGAGCGAGGAAGCCTTTGCGGCGCTGTTCAGTGAAAATACTCCTGATCGGCGCCGAACCCTGGTGAAACTGCCGCACCAGTTCGAGCGAATAATGATTCTCTATGTCGCGCACCGGAAATAATTGGGAAATCGTCCCGCTCGCGTCACCTGCCAACAGGGAAATGCCGCCGAGCAACATGCTCATCGCGCTAACCGATCCACCCTGCAGATCCACTGACTGAACCAGCTCGAGGCCGGGCAGCGCCCATTGCTGAACCCTGCCGTTCGCACCACCCACGTACAGCCAATCATGGTTAGAGCTGAGCGCAACGGCAGTCGCCGGAGCATCCAACTGGACCTCAGTGACAACAGAGTCAACAGTCGCATCGCCTGTTATCAGGTTTTCCCGACGCGTACCGGTCAGCAGGACAAGCCGACCGCTTGAATCCGCTGCAGCCAGCAACAGGCCGTTGTCCGAGTCGGACAAGGACAAGGCCCGAATCTCTCCATGCTCCACAACCAGTTGCGGGTCCTGCCCATAGGGAAAGCTTACGCTGGGCACGATCTGCCGATTCTCCCCGTTCCCATCAAAAGCAGTTTCGTACGCAAGACGCAGCAGGAAAACCCGTCCGTCAGTTGTTGCAACCGCAAGCAAACCGGTATGCTCCGCAGCTTCCGCAACCCGCACAAGGCGAACCTCGGTGCCTGGCACGACAGCAGTCGTGCTTATGGTTTCCCCTCCGTGCACGCGGAAAGACTCAATGTCACCATCCGCCACGATGCGAATGCCAATTTCTTTTTGCTCTTCGATGGCCAGGTAAAGTGGCTCTGACCGGGCCCAGTCGGGCCGGGAACCCAGCTGTTCCAGCGAAGTGGAAGCGGGGTTGAACAGGGGCAACACAACTTTCAGGAGGTAGAAAAACAACAGGACAATTGCAAAGATAGCCGTTACGCCACCCGCGCCAATGAGCCGCCGTGCGATTTTGTCCTTGCGGCCACGCCAGCGATGGAAAAGGGCAGAGCGCTCCTGCCCTGGAGCGGTGCTGTCGGGAGTCGCAACGTTCATCTCAGCATGGTATGGGGCATTTGTGACAGTAATGTTACAGTCTGAATGAACCAGCAGATGAAGTGAATTGTTCCGGGCATTGCGTGTACCATTTCAGTTCCGCATCGCCATGCAACAGGTCACAGATTCACCGATGTCCACCCAGGTTCCCCAGGCACTCAGGATACGGCCGGCCACGGCCGCGGATGTAGCCGGCATTGTGCAGCTTCTGGCCCGCGCCGGACGGGGGGGCAAAGGCGCTGTCCTGGTGTTGCACCACTCCGACCAGGGTAATGAACGGGCACTGCGTAACCGGACCCTGGACGGCTGCCTGCTGTTGGCAGAAATACAGGGGAAATTAGCCGGTATTGCAGGCATTGACCTTGCCCAGGCTGCGCTCAGTGATTTGGTCGTTGGGACCGTCCCGCATAAATCAACAGTGGTCGATGCTTTGTTGGCTGGTGCATTGCTGGAACGGGCTGAACGGTTGGCGCTTGCATTTGGTGTTCTCCATCTACGAGTTGCAGTCACGGCGGGCACTATTCCGTGGTTCCTGCCCAGGGCCTATCGCCCCGGGCAGGCAGTGGCGGGAGCTGCATCTTTGGAAGATGGCGCATCGCTACACGTGCTGACCCGTTCCTTGCGCCGCCGCCAGACACGCTACGCCCGGCTCGTGGCAAGAATCGGTGAAGAATTGGGAATCCCGGGGAATTACGGCCAGTTACACCGCTTACAATTACAAAATGAAGCGGGCAATTTGCACAGCATAGGGCTGGATGTGTTTGGGCGGGAACAGCGGATGGCGCCGCGCGCCGCGGCTGCCTGGCAGCGCATGAGCCGTGCGGCAGTGACCCAGGGCATAGAGCTGCAGCCTGTGTCAGCCTGGCGGTCCGTGAGTTACCAGCAAGGATTGGTGCAGCGCAAGCTGGAGAAAGGCCTTGCTCTCGATGCGATACTGCAGGTGTCGGCCGCCCCGGGCTACAGTGAGCACCACACCGGCCGTGCGATCGACATCACCTCACCCGGTTGTACCGCGTTGGCGGAAGAGTTTGCCCACAGCCCCGCGTTCAGGTGGTTGCAGCGGCATGCACCGGGTTTTGGCTTCGAGCTTTCATTTCCGCGCAGGAACCGGCACAAGCTGGCCTATGAACCCTGGCACTGGTGCTTTCGCAACTGACCCACCCCTGCCGCGAGCCAAGTGTTTCAGCAGGGCTTAATGCAGTGCGCCGGATACCCGGACCGGCTGCCCGGCTGTTGTTTGCAGCTTCGCTGCAATGTCGAATGGCAGGTGAATTTGCTCAAGGCCAAGTCGGTTTAACAGGGCACGCAGTTCGTGTTGTAACAAGGGATAGAGCTGCCGCGTCAGGCTGGAGTGGTTGGTGGTGAACTGCGCAATGTCCATCGGCTCCCCGCTGGTTTGCTGGTACAGCGCTTCAAAAGCAACCTGCGCCGAGAACACAGGGCCGGGTTGGCTTTCTGTTCCTCCGCGACAGGACAAACGTGCACTCACCTGGTATGCGGGCAAAGAACCTCCGGTATCTGTTTTCAGCAGGCGCGGAGTGAGGTTCAGCTCCACCTTTGCATCCTGGGTGCCGCCCTCCTTGGAGACACGCAGCAGCTCAGCATGCAGTTCACTTACCTGGACGTGTTGCAAGACGAAGAGGTCAAGTAAGTTCATGTTGGATCAAGTAAGTTCATGTGGGCAGAAGCTCCGGCAGCAGAAAGCCTAACATGCGACCTTTTAGGTGCGGTTTCAAGGAAAAATGAAGCAGGCTCCTTAGCTCATCAACTGCGTGTCCGCTGCACGCCAGAAGTACCAGCTGGCGGCAGAGCGAAACGGTGTCAAATGCCGGGTACGGCGCAGCACCTGGTCGGGACTGGGCAGTTTGCGCATGCGGTAAACCGCCTGTACGCCTTTTTGCACGCCGAGGTCAGCTGCCGGCATTACGTCAGGCCTGCCAAGCGTGAAAATGAGCAACATCTGGGCCGTCCAGGGACCAATTCCCCGCACCTGGACCAGGTTTTCAATAACAGCCTGATCGTGCATGCGATTGATTCTGGCTAGTGGCCACAGGCTGCCATCCATTGATTTCGTAGCCAGGTCCTGGATTGCCAGGGCCTTGTTCTGCGACAAACCTACCGACCGGAGCTGGGGAATTCCGAGGGTTCTTGCGACCGTGGCATCCGGTAATGCGCCGGGAAAAAGCCCCGTGAACCTGCCATAAATAGTTGCAGCCGCTTTGCCGGAAAGTTGCTGGTAAACAATTGCTTCCGCCAGTGCGGTGAACAAATCCGGGGCTTTTGTGACTTGCAGCATGAGGGGACCTTGCTGATCGATGAACCCTGCCAGCAAGGCGCACTGTCTGCGCAGCTGCTGCACAGCCTCTGCCCGGCTATAGCGCAAACGGCTCACGCTTGCCTGCGCCGCGTCTCTTGCGCCTTGCCTGAAATCATTTTGGGTCTTTCCTCAGCAGGGCCACGACTATCCATAACCAGGCTGCCATTAAAAGCATTCCGCCGGCAGGCGCAACGCCTCTGGGAAGCAGCAAGATTCCGGCAGCACGAAAATACAGGCTGCCACTGAACGCAAGCGTGCCCAGCGCCAGCAGTATCCAGCCAAAAGTGATGCCCCTGGATGGCGTGAAAGCGGCAAGCGCAGCAATGGCCAGCATCGACGCCGCGTGAAACATGTGGACCTGGAGCGCCGTGTTCCACAATCGCTCTGCGTCCGCTCCATCCAGTGGTATGGCATGCGCGCCAAGTGCGGCGAGAACAACTGCAGACAGCCCGTATAGAGCAGCGCCGCATGCCAGCCAGCGCCACCGTTGCAACTTCACTTTTTCGCCAGCGGTTTGAGCAGGTTTTCCTTGCGCTTGTTTATCAACTCGGACTTGAACTCCGGAACCGAATAGGCCCACCCGCGGACACGGGTGTTAATGGCTTCAACCCGTTTGAGTCGCGCTGTAGCCGCGTTGTCCCTGGCTTCCCCTTCCGCCGGTTGTGCTGCTTGCTCCGGGTAGGGAAATGCCTGCAGTTTTAACCAGCTCTTGCCATCGACAGCGACCACCTCGGCCCTGGCTTCAATTCCATCGGCTGTCAGCACCCGCAGGTGGGTGGATTTTGACCAGTCCAGCTGGTCAGCATGGGTCACCTCCTCCAGCAGCACTGCCGCGAGGCTTCCCGCCAGGGCATTCACAGCCCAGGATGATTCCGCTTCCCGGCCCTTGGGTATGTTGTCCAGCGTAAAGTCAGGCACATCCGCCGACACACGGCTCAGGTGGATGGTGTCTCCATCCGGGTGTGTAATGGTCACATCAACCACTTCAGCTTCGGCCAGGTCCACCACGTCACGCAACAGCCAGTCCGCCGCTTGCGCAGAAACCTCGACCGGGCGGTTGATCAGCAGGGCTTGCTCCTGGTCTGGAAAACGCACATATTGCCCCTCCCTGCCCTGGGCAGGCGCACCCAAAAGCAGACGGGTCGCCTGGTCGCCTTCACCGATTTCCACCAGCACCGCGGTACTCGATGGGTCGGATATATCCTTCACTCCCAGGCGGTCGTAGTAGTCCGGGTTGGACGTCTTGAGCTCAATAACCTGGGCCTGCGACAATGCAAACAAGAGTTTTTTCAACCTCGCCCAGTCCGCAAGGTAGGATTTTGCCTGCTCGACTGTCCACGCTTCTTCCCCGCGAACCAGGGTGGCCACCGGAACGTTCCCACCCTTGGTAATTCGTACCCGGGTGACATCATTGACCCTGGAATCCAGGCCGGGGACCAGGGAGCGCACTACAAACTCGCTTTCCTTGCCCGTCTTGCCCGGCATCAGCAGGATAAGTGTGGTTACTATCAGGGTGCTGGCCAGCAGCCAGGAAAAATGTTTTTTGCTCATGTGCTAGTGGCCTGTAACAGAGAAAGTGGAAGAGGGATCGCGACGGGATGGCGGTGGCTGGCGCCGGTCTGGAGCGAGGTTGATAGCCATAGCTATCGGCCGAGTGAAGACCAATCCAGGCGCCGCCAGATCAAGCGAGCTGCTTTCGATTGCTCTGTTACAGGCCACTCTGACTCACTCTTTGTGTGCCTGCCGCACCTGCCTTTGTCTCCGGCGCCAACCAAACAGAGCCGCTGCCGCAATCACCAGGACCGGAATCAGCACGATATTGACCAGTTTCAGCCGGGTGCCAAGGCGCTCGATGTCTCTCTGCAAATCATGCTGCACCTGCCGCAACTCCTTGCGAATTTCCAGCTTGCGATCGACGAATTTCTGCAGCGCCGCCTTTTGTTCATCGGTCAGAACCAGCAGGTCCGCGTCGGGCCGCCCCGACTGCAATTCCGTTAGTTTTCGTTCTGTTTCAGTCAATTCCTGTTGCAGGCGCTCCTCCGTAGCACGGTAGTCACGTTCCGCCTGGAGCTGCAGTTCATCAACCCGCTCAAACGGACGGGCGGAACTGGCCCGAGTGCGTATGCTGATCAGGTCGTTATTGCCTAACAGGTTGTCCACCGCATTAACTGCGATGTTGCCATTGTCTGCAAAAGCGGTGACCACGTCCTGGCCCAGGAAAGGCTGTTTTTGCACCCACAGACGATCACTCAGGATGTCGGAATCGGCAAAAATCATTACGTTGATACCGCCTTCCGCGGACTCCTTCAGAGCGTCCTTCCCGGCCAGATCGTCCTTTCCAGCCTGGGCAGGCGGTGAATCCCCAAAGGCAGAGTGCGCGGGCCCGGTGATTCTCACGGCCAGCGCATATTTTTCTCCGCTCGGGGTGAAACCCTGCATCAGGTCATTCGGGTTTGCCAGGAAGCGCATGCGGGAGGCGTCAATGGGGCCGGCATTCTCGCTGCTTTCGACCAGCACCTCGACTTTTGTCGTGGCGTCTTTCAGTGGTTGCAGCCAACCGGTGGAGGAGAAATTCACCATCTCGAGGTCGGCGCTCACTACGTCATCCGCGTTCATGCCAGCGCGGGGCACCGACAGGATTCCAATATGCCGTGTACCGCCACTGCCGACTCCGTATTGCAAGTCTCCCAGCACCTTCTGCGTATCGAAACTCACCCCCCATGCCTGCAGCAAAGGTTCGAGGGTGGATGAACTGCCCGCCTGCATCTGCGCCATGGGGTCCGCCGGGTCGCCGCGGTCGGATTCGGCCAGGGGGTCAATAAATACCAGCAGGCGGCCTCCGCCGAGCACGAATTGATCCACCTGGTACAACAAATCCGGCGTCAGGTTGCGCGGATGCACCAGCACCAGCATGTCCAACTCTTCGGGCAAACTTGTGTCTTGCCCATCAATGGTCTTGATGGTGAACAACTGGCTCAACTGTTCATACACCACCCATTGTTCGCGCGTACTTTGGGTCTGTGGATCAAAACCAGCCGTCATGGGCAGGCTGGAGATCAGCCCTATGGTCTTGCGTTGCGGATGACCCAGGGCGGAAACCATTTTCGCCAGGTCATATTCCAGGAACTTCTCCTTGGATGGCTGCAGGAACGGCATGGTCTGGACATCGTCCAGTGAGTTGGTCGCTGCAATTCCGAGGTACAGGGTATTGCCGTCGACACCGACGGGAACTGCCTGCAAGCCATAGCGCGCCGCCTCATCTTCTTTCTCGGAAAATGGCTCCGGATCGACACGATGAATCTGCAGCTTGCCGTCACTGCGGTTGGCAAACTCATCCAGCAATTCATCAACCCGCTGCGCATAGCTGCGGATTTGCGGCAATTCGCGACTGTTTTCCTCGGAAAAGAACAGGTAGATATTCACCGGCTCTTCCAACCCTGCCAGTACATTGCCGGTTCCTTCGCTCAGCGTGTAGAGGTGATTTTCTGACAAGTCCAGGCGCATGCCCCGCAACAACCGCCCTGAAAGCATGCTGAGCGAAGCAAACAGAACCAGTAACAGTGCGAGCGAAACCGCGAAATAGAGTGTTTTTTTCTGCATGTCAGGCTGCCTCAATCTGCCTTGCGGAATTCAAGAACGATCGTGTTCGCCAGTAGCCAGGACACAATCACCAGGGCGAAATAGACCATGTCCCGGAGATCCAGAATGCCTTTGGATATCGATGCGAAACGGGTAAGGAAACTGAAGTCAGCAATCAGGTCGAGCATGCTCTGCGGCGCCCATCCGCTGAACACGTTCATTACCATGGGCAAGCCGCTCAGCAGGAAGCCAAAACAGACCACGACACTGAGAATGAATGCTACTACCTGGTTACGCGTCAGCGCGGACATGCAGGAGCCCATGGCGAGGAATCCGCCGGCCATCAGCCAACTGCCAATGTAGGCTGTCGAAATTGCGCCATTGTCCGGGTTACCAAGGTAGTTCACGGTCAGCCAGGTGGGAAAGGTCAGCAGCAAGGCGAGGCCGATAAACAGCCATGCTGCCAGATACTTGCCGAGCACCGCCTGCCAGATCGTCAGTGGCAAGGTCAGCAGCAGTTCGATCGAACCCGAGCGCCGCTCCTCCGCCCACAGGCGCATGGAAATGGCGGGCACGAGGAACAGGTACAGCCATGCATGGAACTGGAAAAAGGGCGCAAGGTCTGCCATTCCCCGCTCGTAAAACGAACCCATGTAAAAAGTGAAAACCCCGGACATGACCAGGAATATCACGATAAAAACCCACGCGACAGGGGTGGAGAAATAACCGCTCAACTCCCGGCCAACGATGTTCTTTACCGCATTGAAAGAGGAAACCGGATGGACTGCCTGGCTCATTTCGACCCCTCCCCGCTGGTTATCTGGCGGAACACTTCATCCATCCTTCCAGCTTCAAGCCGAATTTCGTGGACATCCCACTGGTCCTGTCGAATCCGATCAGAAATCGCTTCAAAAAGCGCTGCGCCGGGAACCGGGAACACGGTGAGTTCCCCTTC
>SHZL01000107.1 GCA_009692275.1 Lysobacterales bacterium
GAATTCCACATGACCCATCGCGAGGCGGCCGATGCCGTTGGCCGCTCCCGCGCTGCGGTTTCCAACCTGTTGCGCCTGCTGGAGCTGATGCAGGAGGTCAAGGACATGGTGGATGGCCGCCTGATCGAGATGGGTCACGCCCGCGCCCTGTTGTCCCTGGATGCCGGCCTGCAACTCAAAGCCGCGCGCGAAGTCGTCACGCGCAAACTATCGGTGCGGGACACGGAAGCCCTGGTGCGCCGCCTGCAGCTGCCGGCCAAAAAGCCTGCCCGAAAAACCGACCCGGATATCCAGCGCTTGCAGAACCGCCTGGAGGAATCCCTGTGCGCCAGGGTAAAAATTCAGCACCAGGCTTCCGGCAAAGGCAAACTGGTGATCAGTTACAACACCGCCGACGAACTCGAAGGCATTCTCGACCACATCAAGCTGGCCGGCGAGTAAACTGCAAGAGAAGTTCAGGACTCCGGGCCGCTGTCCTGCTGCAAGGCGGCCAGCCGTTTGCGTTCGTGGTGCAGCAACTGCAGATTACGGCCATAGATAATGAAGCCCACCGATTGTCCGAGGATGAATACCGGGTCCTGGCGATAGATCGCATAGCTGAGCAGCACCATGGCACCGCCTATGCTGCACCACCAGAAGGCTTCGGGGATCACGCTTTTCTTGGCGCGTTCGCTGCTGATCCACTGGATCAGGAAGCGTGCAGAAAACAGTGCCTGGCCGCCGAATCCAATTATCAGCCACATGGTTTCAGGTTTCATAGGAATTCCTCAGGCTAGTTCTTCAACAGACGGGCGGTGCGAACGGCGAATCAGCCACGCCACGCCCAGCAGGTCCACGATTCCGACCCATAGTCGATTCCAGATACCGTATTTTGATTTGCCCCGCAACCGTGGCCGGTGCTTGACCGGTACGCTGATCACCGTGCTTCCGGTGCGCTGCACCAGGGTGGGCAGAAAGCGGTGCATATGGTCGAAGTACGGCAGGCCGATAAACACGTCGCGGTAGAAAACCTTGATACCGCAGCCGGTATCCGGCGTGCCGTCACGCAACATGTTGCGACGTATGCCATTGGCGATGCGTGAAGACAGCAGCTTGACCGCACTGTCTTTTCTCTGCGTGCGCCAGCCCGCCACCATGGCCACCCGGCGGCTGGCCCCAGCGTTGGCCCCGGCGTTGGCATCCAGCAGGGCCTGCAGTAGCGCGGGGAGATCAGCAGGATCATTCTGGCCGTCGCCATCCAGGGTAGCAACCACAGCGGCCCGCGCCGCCTTGACACCATTCCATACGGCAGTGCTTTGGCCGCAACGCAGGGAATGTCGCAGGGCGCGCAGCCGGGGGTTTTCCGCCCGCAATTGCTGCAACTGCGCCCAGGAGCTGTCAGCGCTGCAATCATCCACCACGATGATCTCGTACTCACGGCCCCTGAACACCTGGGTGACTTCCGCCACCAGCGGCTGGATGTTCGCTTCCTCGTTGTATACCGGGATCACAATGCTGATTTCAAGACTCATGCGGTTTCACCTCCCGACTGCGAGGCAAAATCACAGGCGGGCAGGATCGCATCCGCCGTGACCAGCAACCAGTGCAAGCGGTGGAACATGCCCAGGTCTTCGGCCCGTGCCCTATCCACGCACGCAGGCACATCCACGTCCGGGAACAGCAGCCAGCGGGAAGAACCGGACTGCAACCAGTTAAAAGCAGCCTGCCACTGATCCGCACCTGCAGCACCCATACCGAACAGGACGGGTTCCGCGGTTCTTTGCAATCGTGCCTGCAACAGGGTTTGCTCGCGCCAGCCGGCGAGACCCAGTTCAGCATCCGGACCGATACGCATGGCTACTTCCTGCAGGAGTCCCTTTGATGAGCGCATATCATTCAACAATGGCGTGGCAAAAAGGCGGTAGGCCAGCCAGGTCGCGAGCAGGATGACGCTCAGCCAGTGGAACGCACGTTTGCGGCGGAACAGGCTACCGCTGAGCAAAGCAGTTGCCACCGCCCAAACAAACGGCGAAGTGAACTCCGCCAGCGGGATGCCGAAGGAATTTTTCAGTGTGAACCAACCCATCGACACCGCCACAGCCCCCAGCAGCGCCAGGGTCATCAGGCTGCCAAGCAGGTAGTACATCCATTGCAAAGCGGTGCGCCGCACCAGCTGGTCAAACAATGGCGCCACTGCCAGCGCCACCAGCGGAAGCGCCGGGTAGATGTAGATATCGCGCTTGGCTGGCGAGGCGGAAAAAAACACGATGACCAGGGCTACCCAGGCCAGGGGCAGCCAGAATCGCGGCTCACTGCGGGCAGTCCGCCACCAATGCGGCAGGGCAAACAGCATGAGCGGGCTCAGGCTCATCCAGTTGAGTGGAATGACCCGAACGAGGTAATACCAGAACGGGTGGAAATGCCCCCACGGCGTGGAATAACGGTTGACGGTCTGGTGCAGGAGAATATTGTCGCGGTAGGCCGCAATGGCCGGGTCGTGCCGGCTGAGCAACAACAGGGGCACCACCCATGCCAGCAGCGGCAGCAAGAATGCACCCACAGCTGCCCAGCGCCAGGACGCCGGCACGGCCGGGGTGATGGCGCCGGGCGCATGGCCGATGCGCCGATACAGCATGGCGAGGGGGACGAACAGTACCGGCAGGAAACCCACCCCCTTGGTAATCACGCCCAGCCCGCAGGCCAGGGCGGCGAGGCACAGCCAAAACGGTGCAGGGCCGCGCAGGTAGTGGCGCAGGAAGCCCGTGGCCGCCAGCGTAGTCCACAGGCATAACAAGGCGTCGATCTGGCCGTCGCTGGTCTGTTTGAGAAACTGGAAAGTGCAAAACAACAACACAGCTGCGATCAGCCCGGTGCGCCGGTCCCACAGATCACGGCCGCAGGCATACACCAACCACAAGGTCCCGAGCCCGGCGAGCAACGAGGGCAACAGGAAGGCCAACCGGATCGATCCGGACATGGCGTACACAACGGCTTCCGACCACATGAACAGTGGCGGCTTGTCCGGATAGAGCTCACCCCCCCGTGTGGGTAAAAACCACTTGCTACTCTCCACCATTTCCTGCGCCACCAGCACGTAGCGGGGCTCATCGGGTGGCCACGGGTCGCGCATACCAAGACCAACGGACAAGTAGAGCGCGGCCAGCAGCAGGGCCGCCACCGGCAAAGTGCGGGTATCCATTTTCATGGTGGTGATTTGCTAATCTTCTTGGCCTTGAGCCCCTTGGGCTCAGATCGATAGGTCGTCCGGTGTCTCAAGGGCATAAGTTAGTGATGCAAGTCAGGGCGATAGCTACCGGACACCAGTAGCATTTTAGGCTATTCGCTGCTACTTAACAGCACGGAATCAGGAGTCGTCGGGCGCTGCTGTCTTGCCTCAGGCCCGGTTTCCATGCGAGGGGCGGATGTTTCAATTGCCCGCAGCTTTTTATCAATGCTAAAATGAGCGGTCTTTAGCCCCGCTTCAGATTTAAACGGGGTGCGTGCAGGGGGCCGTGCAGTAATGCAGATGAATCAGCAGCCCACTTACGCTGCCAGGACAGCGCGTGCGCTGGTCGTGGCACTGAGGATCCAGACCTTAGTAGCCATTTTGCTGGCCATGGGATTGTTGCTGCTTGGTCCGGTAGCCGCTTATTCATCAATATGCGGCAGCCTGGTGGTGTATTTGCCCGGTTTGTTGTTCACCCTTCTGGTGGTACGCAAGATGGGTGATGACAGCGCATCTTTTCTGGGTACTGCTGCTGTGGCTGAGTTCGGCAAGTTGTTGTTGACGGGTGTGTTGTGTGCCTTGGTTTTTATCTGGGTAAAACCGCTGGCGCCGATGTGGTTTTTTGTCGGCATGTTGACGGTACTGATAACCAGTTGGATTGGTTTGGCCAGGGCCATACGCTAGGCGGTGCTCTGGGAGCGGGGTTGTTTCTGCAAGGTGCGCTGTGGAGCGAGTTTTTTAGGGAAGTTCTGAATAAATCAGAGTTTCCTTAGTTGTTGAACACGTGTCCCCATCAGGACGGCGAAACGGAAATTAGCGGATCAGAACATGTCAGGCGATAGTGAAAGTATCTCTCAAAGTGCGTATATCCAGCACCACCTGCAAAATCTGACCTTTGGCAAGACAGTCGAAGGTACGTGGCGATTCGCTCATTCGCCGGCGGAAGCCACTGCCATGGGTTTCTGGGCCGTCAATGTCGATACCATGTTCTGGTCCCTGCTGATGGGCGTGGTTTTTTTCTTGCTGTTTCGCAGTGTCGCCAGGAAAGCCAATTCCGGCGTGCCTTCGCGCTTCCAGTCGGCGATTGAAGGCGTTGTGGAATTCGTTGATACCAATGTTCGTGACTCTTTTCACGGCACCAGTCGGCTGATTGCGCCCCTGGCACTGACTGTTTTCACCTGGATTTTTTTCATGAATTGCATGGACCTGATCCCGGTGGACTGGCTGCCGACTTTAGCGGGTGTTGGTGGACAAGCATTCTTTGGGATGGATCGCGCGCACGTTTACCAAAAAGTAGTGCCCACCGCGGATGTCAATGCCACGATGGGCATGGCCATCGCTGTGTTTATATTGATCATTATCTACAGCATTCGCTTCAAAGGTGTGGGCGGTTTTTTGGGCGAGCTGGTCATGAATCCGCTGAATCCGAAGGAATTGGGTATGCCAAAGATTTTCTGGCCCTTCGTAATGGTGTTTAATCTGCTGCTGGAACTGGTAACCCTTTTCTCCAGGCCGGTTTCGCTGGGGCTGCGATTGTTTGGCAATATGTACGCGGGCGAGCTGATCTTTATCCTTATTGCCATGGTGTTCACAGCGGGTTCGGGAATCATGGGCGCCGGTCTGAGCGCCATTTTCGGTGAGCACATCCCAACCTGGTTCTGGGTCGCGGCCACGGCTGTTGTATTTGCCACCCTGTGGCTGAACATGAAGGGCAAGCTGAGCAATGGCAAGACCTGGCTGGTGTTGTTCGCGGAAATGCTACTGGTCGGGGGTTTGGCGTTCCTCGGCGGGCAATTGATGCATTTTGGCTGGGCGGTTTTCCACCTGCTTATCGTGACCCTGCAGGCTTTTATTTTCATGATGTTGACCATTGTCTACCTGAGCATGGCTCAGGAACATCATTAGGGAAACTCTGATTTATGCAGAGCTTCTTTGTAGATTTGAAGACGGATTTATTTTTGCTTTAACAATCTCTGAGAACGGGAGTTAGTGATGGAAACTGTAATTGGTATGACCGCAATCGCTGTTGGCTTGCTGATTGGCCTCGGCGCACTGGGCGTTGGTATTGGTGTGGGGATTCTCGGCGGGCGACTGCTGGAAGGCTCTGCACGGCAGCCGGAACTGGCGCCGATGCTGCAGGGTAAATTCTTCCTTGCCATTGGCCTGCTGGACGCGGTGGCGATGATCGGCGTGGGTATTGCGCTGTTCTTCACCTTTGCAAACCCCTTCGTGGGCCAGTTGCAAGCCGTGGGCGGCTAGAGGTTTAAGGCATGAATCTCAATGCCACGCTGTTTTTGCAGTCGATCGCGATGATGATTTTCGTGTGGTTCTGCATGAAATACATCTGGCCGGTGATATTGAAGTCCATGGACGAACGGCGGGAGAAAATCGCCGAGGGCCTCGCAGCATCAGACCGCGCTGACAAAGAACTGGCAGCGGCTAAAACCGTTGCCGGCGAGGAAATCCGCGCAGCGCGCGAGAAAGCCGGTGAAATCGTTGAGCAGGCCAATCAGCGCCATAGCCAGATCCTCGACCAGGCCAGGGAAGACGCCGTTGCGGAGCGCCACCGCCAGGTTGCCGCTGGCGAAGCGGACATTGCCTTATCCACCAACCAGGCGCGTGATGCACTGCGTGCGCAGGTGGCCAGCCTTGCTGTGCTGGGCGCATCGCGTCTGCTGGAAAAGGAAATCGACGCAAATGTACACCGCAAATTGCTCGACGAACTGATCGCTGAAATCTGAGCATGAGCAGCATTACCACACTGGCACGGCCATACGCCAAGGCGGCTTTCAGCCTGGCGCAGGACAGCGGCGCCCTGGAATCCTGGCAAAACATGTTGCTTGTGGCCAGCCAGATTGCCAGTGACACATTGGTCGCCGGTGTGCTGGAAAATCCGCTGATTTCACCGCAGCAGGCAGTAGGACTGCTTACGGCCGCTGGCGGAGATCGATTTGATGAACGCTATAAAGCCTATCTGGGGGTGCTCGGCGCAAATCGCCGGCTGCCTTTGCTGCCCGAGATTACTGCCCTGTTCAAGAGATTGAAGCTGGCAGCCGAGCAGCGCCTGCACGTGCGGGTGGTTTCTGCCCAGGCCTTGAGCGAGGACCAGGCAGGGCGCATGAGCGAAGCACTGGCGCGCCGGTTCAAGTGTGCGATCGAACTCGAAAACGAGATTGATCCCGCTGTGCTGAGCGGTGCCGTGATCTATGCCGGCGATCAGGTCATCGATGGCTCGCTGCAGGGGCGGCTGAACAAGCTGAACAATGCCCTGTCCCGAAATTAGCAAAAACAATTTTTGAATAACCGGTCGTCGACAAAAAGCGCGATCCAACAGGAAGAAAACAATGCAAGTATCACTGAATCCATCTGAAATCAGCGAGCTGATCAAACAGCGTGTAGAGCAACTGAACATCTCTGCCGAAACGCGCAACGAAGGCACCGTGGTCAGTGTCTCCGATGGCATTGCCCGAATTCACGGTCTCGAGGACGCCATGCAGGGTGAAATGATCGAGTTCCCCGGCAACACGTTTGGCCTGGCGCTGAACCTGGAGCGGGATTCGGTCGGTACGGTAATTCTTGGTGAATACGAGCACATCAGCGAAGGCGACACGGTCAAGTGCACCGGTCGTATTCTTGAAGTGCCGCACGGCCACGGCTTGCTGGGACGAGTGGTCGATGCCCTGGGTAACCCGATCGACGGCAAGGGTCCGATTCATAGCGACGGATTTGCGCCGATCGAGAAAGTGGCGCCGGGCGTGATCTGGCGTAAATCGGTAGACCAGCCGGTGCAGACTGGCCTGAAATCCATCGACTCGATGGTGCCGATCGGGCGTGGCCAGCGCGAATTGATCATCGGTGACCGCCAGATCGGCAAGTCGGCCATTGCCATCGACACGATCATCAACCAGGCGAAATCCGGCATCAAGTGTATCTACGTGGCCATTGGCCAGAAGCAATCGACAGTGGCGAACGTCGTGGCCAAGCTCGAACAGCACGGCGCCATGAAACACACCATCGTGGTTAATGCCTCGGCTTCTGAATCTGCCGCGATGCAGTACATTGCCCCGTATTCCGGCTGCACCATGGGCGAGTATTTCCGTGACCGCGGTGAAGATGCCCTGATTATTTATGATGATTTGACCAAGCAGGCCTGGGCCTATCGCCAGGTGTCACTGTTGCTGCGTCGTCCGCCGGGCCGCGAAGCCTATCCCGGTGACGTGTTCTATCTGCATTCCCGTTTGCTTGAGCGCGCTGCGCGAGTGAACGTGGAGTATGTCGAGAAATTCACCGGCGGCAAGGTCAAGGGCAAGACCGGTTCGCTGACTGCACTGCCCATCATTGAGACCCAGGCCGGCGACGTGTCCGCTTTCGTACCGACCAATGTGATCTCCATCACCGATGGCCAGATCTTCCTCGATACCGATATGTTCAACTCCGGCGTACGCCCGGCGGTAAACGCGGGCCTGTCGGTGTCCCGCGTCGGCGGCGCTGCGCAGACCAAGGTGATCAAGAAGCTCGGTGGCGGTATCCGCCTGGCGCTGTCGCAATACCGCGAGTTGGCGGCCTTTGCCCAGTTCGCGTCTGACCTCGATGATGCGACTCGCAAGCAACTCGACCGCGGTCAGCGTGTGACCGAACTGATGAAGCAGAAGCAGTACAGCCCCTTGTCCGTCGGGCAGATGGCCGTATCCCTGTATGCCGTTGACCGCGGCTTCATGGATGATGTCGAGCTGAGCAAGCTGGGTGCATTCGAAGCTGCCCTGGTCGACTCGCTGGGCGCGACCCAGGTCGCCTTGATGGGAAAACTGGATGCCGGCGACTGGAATGACGAACTCGAGGCACAGTTGAAAGCAGCTGTCACTGAGTTCAAAGCCAGCGGCAGCTGGTAAGCGAACCCCGTTCGGAGCGAGAACATGGCAGGCAGAAAGGAAATTACCAGCAAGATCAAGAGTATCGAAAACACCCGCAAGGTGACATCGGCGCTCGAGATGGTATCTGCCAGCAAGATCAAGAAGTCGCAGGCCCTGATGCGCGCGACGCGGCCCTATGCCCACATGATTCGCAAAGTGATGAGCCATCTCGGTAAGGCCAACCCGGAATACCGCCATCCGTTCACCGTACGGCGCGAGGATGTCCGCAAAGTTGCCTACATCATTATTTCCACCGACCGCGGCCAGTGCGGCGGGCTTAACATGAATTTGTTCAAGCTGGCCATCGCCCATGCGCGCCAGTGGCGGGAAACGAACACAGCGATCAGCCTGGTGACCATGGGCAAGAAGGCCACCGCGTACTTCAAGAACTTCCCGATTGAGATTGTCGCCTCGGCGAGCAATTTTGGCGACCGGCCACAAATCGCAAAACTGATTGGTGCGATGCGGGTCATCCTTGACGCCTATCGCGATGGCTCAGTAGACCGGGTGTTCCTGGTGTACAACGACTTTATCAATACCATGTCGCAGCGCCCGGTGCTTGAGCAGTTACTGCCCTTGCCGGAGTCCGACGAAAC
>SHZL01000108.1 GCA_009692275.1 Lysobacterales bacterium
CCCCGGGGACTCGGTTACTACAGCTACAAGCTCGGGGCCTGGCACATCATTGCGCTCAACAGCAGTATCGCAATAGACCGGAAGTCCAAACAGCTTAAATGGCTGCGCCAGGATCTGGCGGAAAACCCCAGCACGTGCACGCTGGCCTACTGGCACATTCCCCTGTTCTCGTCGGGTGAACATGGCGGCGAACCACAATTGATTCGCGATGCATGGTGGATTCTGCATGGGGCCGGGGTTGACGTGGTGGTCAACGGGCACGACCACGACTACGAGCGCTTCGCCCCGCAGGACCCCAAGGGCAAACCCGATCCGGAGCGAGGCATCCGGCAGTTTGTTGTAGGTAGCGGCGGCGGCGGCGTATACAGCTTCGGGAAATTAGTGGAAAACAGCGAAGTACGGCAAAACAAGTCCTATGGCGTGATCAAATTCACGCTGCACCCGGACGGCTATGACTGGGAATTCGTGACGGCCAAGGGCGAACCCTTCGAAGACAAGGGAACCGGCCGGTGCGTGCCCTGAGATCCCGATGCATCAAGCTACCAAACACCCCCCAGCGCCACCGTAATTGCCTCTCCATTCACACCCCCGGCGGCATCACTGCACAGGAACGCGATCACCTCTGCGACCTCGCGTGGCTCCAGCACCCGGTTCTGCGGGTAGAGGGCAGCGCGCTCGCTCCACACCTGCCCAACGCTGATGTTGCGCCGTTCGGCCTCCGTTTTAGCTGAACGCTCGGCCATGGCTGTGCGCACCCAGCCTGGCAGCACCGCGTTGGACGTGATGCCGAACGGCCCCGCATCCTGTGCGACGGCCCGGGCGAGCCCGATCACCCCATGCTTGGAGGCGGTATAGGCGCTGCCTGATCGCTCCGCTTTCTCACCAGCGGTCGAACTGGTGAACACAAGCCGCCCAAACCCGCGCTTGCACATGCCGCCTACCGTCAGCCGCGCTAGTTCGAACGGCGCGTCGAGGTTGATGCGCATCGTTTCGCGCCATACGGCCGGATCCTGCTCCCACACGAGTCTTTCGTGGGCTGAGCCAATGCCGTGGTTAACGACCAGCAGGTCAATCGGCCCGAGTCGCCTCTCGGTCTCGGCAACGGCCTGAGCGCAGCCCTCGGCGGTGCCCAGGTCGGCAGCTACGTAGTCGAGGCCGACCGAGGCCAGTTCGGCTGCACTGCGCGCGACGATCATCACGCGTGCACCTGCTGCTGACAGGAGCAGCGCGGCTTCGCGGCCGATTCCACGGCCTCCGCCAGTTACCAACGCGACGCGTTCCTTCATTTCCCAGCTCCTGTGATTACGCTGAACTTCAGTGATCCATGCCCGCAAACTGGAAGAACTCCCGCCGGGTCTTTGGGCCGTAGGTCTTGAATGTGGGGTCGGCGTGGGCCAGGTAGCTGGCCTTTGCCCGGCCAATGGCATCGGTTTGTGCAAGTCTTGTCACTTCAACCGGTTCAATGCCATAAATTTTTGCTGAACTGAGGCCAAATATTTTGGCCTTGGTTTCATCCGTGAGTTTCGCATAACCATATTTTTCCTGGAATTCCTCGGAAATCTGGAAGGGACGGAAGGCCTGGATCTGGTCCTGTGGTGAACCGTAAAACAGGCAGTCAGTACCCCACAACACATTATCCTCGCCCAGGTACTTGATCAGTTTTCCAATCAGGTGCGCGGCCTGGTCAGGTTCCCGCATGACTTGCCACCAGGTGGAACCCAGCTCCGCATAAACGTTTGAGCTGGTGCCCAGTCCACTGTCCAGCACCGACTTCACCAGGCTGTCCGTGCCGGAGGCAGCGGGCCCTTGCGTATAGGGGCCCTCCGGCATGGCGGGATCGTGGCCGGAATGAAAAATAATGAACTTGATATCACGGTATTCCTTCGCTGCAGGGCCAACATCGTGGCTCATGCGGTACTGCAGGTTGCCCTCGCCCATCAGCGGAAACGGCAGCGGCAGACCCTTGTGGCAACTGATGATCCTGATGCCCGAGGCACGCACTTTTTCCAGGAACGCCCACCCGTGGCCTGCATCATTGAGCCACCAGCCGCTATCGTAGGTTTCTCCATATTGCGTATAGGTTTTCCACGCGGAAATGCCCCACTTCTCCTGCACTTCATCCATGCGCTCAAGGTCGCCGGGCAGATTGGGGATCACGCGGCCATGGAGCAGCAGGCGCTGCCCCCTGCAGCGCATCGACTACCTGCCGGGTCGCGGATGCATTCTCGTGGCTCAGGGACATGGAGGCCTCGTCCGTGGGTACGAAGGTCAGCACTCCTGCGTCCGTGTCACTGTCCAGGAATATTTCTCGCACGAATGCACGCGCGTCACTGCAACTCATGTAGCCGAATTCCTCGTCCGGCAAGACATTGCAGCCCGTGGTGCTGGCCGTCTCTTTGATTGATTCGGTCCATCCGGTCGGGTTGTGCCAGCTTTCCACCGGATTGAAATGGTGGGTCTGGATATCAAAAATGAATTCTTTCTTACCCAGGCTTGCGGCGGCCAACTGCCCGTCCAGCACCGCCTGCTCGGGCAGGTTGAAAAAACCTCCGGTCTGGTTGACCGCCGCACTGGCGCGATTCATGGCCAGCAGGCAAGTAGCGGCACCACTGAGTGAAACCAGGAACTCGCGCCAGCCCTTGTTGAGCTTTCGCGCGTTTTCCGTGGCCCAGCGGGATGCGGTTGCGATGGTCTTGCGCACATGCCCCGCCAAGGGCCGTGGCAAATACTCGCCATTGGTCGTGGTGTCGAGCTTGACCGGGAGCCGGCTGCCTTGCGGGTCATGCAGATACTTGCGATGTTTAAGGGTTTTCATCGTTGCACCCCGATTGAGTCGTGTTGCCAGTGTATCCCAGCCACCAGGCCTGCGGCAGTGATTGAGCATCGGTGGGTGTAAAGAACCACGCACTGCCAATCGCATCATCTGCCCACAACAGCGTTTGGGCGGCCAGCCACTGCTGTCCAGAGGAATTACTCCAACTGCCTGGCACTGCAGTGTAAAGCCCGCGCCATGCGAGCGGTTCGTCCCAGCGCCGGCCGGATTCGGCCCTGCGCATCACTGCTGAACCTTCGCGGGCCATCAGGTTGAGATCCTGAGTGGGACCACCGAGCAATCGGCAGCCGGGGGCCTGGCCTCCATCGAAGCACAGCGGTTCGTCCCCGCACCGCAGCGTGCGTTCACCATCCGCAAACACCAAGACCACGCCGGCACCGTGTATCACGGTGAACCAGCGCTGCACCTGTGCAAAAACCGAAAACGGACCGTCGCACTCGATGTCGGCCCGGCTGATGCGCAACTTCCAGTCGCCCCCGGTCGGCCAGGTGAGCAGTTCGCGGGTCTGACCCCCGCCATTGCGCCATGGCTGCGGCGTCACCGCTGTTGCATCGACGATGATCAAAGGCGTCGGCCTCCCGATTTAATTGCGCAAAGTATAGGGCAATGCTGGCTTGCTAATGCGAGGGGCGAACGGTCCTTGGCTGTGGGGTGCAAGCTGTGACCGGTATCCAACTGGGGGGCGCGAGCTGCGTCCGGTATCACTTCCCGGGAGACGCCGTAAATACATCCCTGTAGGCTTGGATGCGGCATCCCTGCCGCATACACTCCCGGAAAGTGATCCCCGCCCCAACTCGCTTAACCTTGAGGCACCGTCCCCAGTGGGAAGCGCAAGTCCAAACCGTTCCACGGGGTCTCAAAGTTGAGCAAGCGTTGGCACGGTGACTCAAGTGCAGGGAGAGGGGAGTTGTTTCAGGACACGCTTCAAACTGCTTGCGGTTAGTCGGCATGGGGGCGCAAGCCGCCGCCGGTAGACTTACCCGGGAGACGCCGTAAATACATCCCTGTAGGCTTGGATGTTTCATCCCTGAAACATACACTCCCGGGCAAGTCTCCCCGCCCCAGCTTGCTTAGCTTTGTGACATCGTGGACTTGTTGAAACCTGGCGCTTCCCTCAAGGACCGGGCCTCTGGTCCATGCGTCAAGGACAGGGGGCGGGGAGTTCTTTCAGGACCGTCGCCAGCAGGGATGCTGGCGAGGAGCCTACAGGGAGGTATTCACGGCGTGTCCTGAAAGAATTCCCCGCTCCCTGGACTCCGCGATGAGCATGAAGCGATGGGTTTGCGGCGTCTCCTGCAAAGAGATATCGGCCGCAGCTCGCACCCCCCAGCCTGCACAGTGCAATCACGGCGTGTCCAGAAAGAACTCACCGCTCCCTGGCCCCTGCGCCGAAGAGTCCCCAGTCGGATTGGGCGCTTCAGCGAAAATTTGCTGCCTTTCATCGCAGACACCAGCGGAGTCGCAGGAATTTGTGGCAGCCTTCAGCCAGCAAGTGGCCACAACTGGCGCAGGTACGGAGGTTTCTGATGAACCGTTCGGCTTCGATGTGTGCTTTTTTGCTATTGGCCCTTTTGTGTTGCCAGGACATAAGCGCCAGCCCTTTTGATTTGACCTGGGAAGAAGTGGCTCCGGGGGCGTGGTGGTGTTTGATGGCGGTGGAGCTCCCTTACAAAGCGAACAGGTGGTCGCCAAGGTGCGTGAACTCGGCCAACAACCGGTGACGCATATCGTTGTCAGCCACTGGCATGGTGACCATGACTACGGCATTTTCCGCATCCTCGACGCTTTTCCGCAGGCCCAGGTTATTTCCCATCCGCACACCCGGGCCAAGCTGGATGGAAATTCGCTGGATGACACCTTTCTGACCGACTACATCCCTAAGATCCGCGAACGCATCGCGGCCAGGACCTATGCAACCGGCCTGCCGATATCCGATGCCGACGTGGTGCGCTACCAGGACATTCTCGATAACGCCAGTCTGATTGATCAACAACAGCAAGCGTCGAAACTGAGCTATCCCGACATCACCTTCGAGGACAAGCTCACCATCTGGTCAGGCGACCGGGAAATCCGCTTGCTGCATCTGGGCCGTTCCAACACCGCTGGTGATGTGATCATGTATTTGCCCGCGGAAAAAATCATTGCCACGGGCGACATTGACGTCGCGCCCACTCCCTACGGATTTGGCAGCTACCCGAAAGAATGGGCGCAATCGCTGCGCACGTTGAAACTGCTGGATCACGTCCTGCTGGTTCCTGGCCACGGTGATGTGCAACGGGATGATGCCTACCTGGACTTGCTGATCGAAACCATGGACCTGGTTTCCACACAGATGGATGGCCTCGTGGCCCAGGGTTTGGATCTCGAAGCGGCGCAGGCAAAGATGGACTTCTCAGCAGTGCAAAACCGGTTCACCCACAGCGATGTCTTTCTCGACCGCCTGTTCGACATCTGGTTCAAAACACCCATCACGCAGGCCGCATGGAAAGTGGCCAAGGGGCAGGACCCGGAATTGGAGCTGGAATAATTCCTCGCCCGCACTGGATTAACGGGGACAGCCGTGAGATCATCTTCAATTGAAATCCACTGCGTCAGCGGGCTGCAGTCCAGACGAAGCCCGGTCAGAAATTCAGGGAGGATGAAATGCACAATTGGGTGGGAAAAATTGGTATAGCAGCGCTGCTGCCAGCGATCGCAACATTGACCTCGACAACCCTCGCAGCCGATGACTTCGCGCCTGCCGGAGCCAGGGCAACACTCAGCGTCGATTACATTTACGAGTCAGCCGGTGCACTAAGCAGCGAAGGCATGTACGATCCCTACGAGTGGCGCGTAAAGCGCAGCGCAAAACTCGTGGCACAGCTGGTTGCACAGGCACCCACCGCTTTGTCCACGACGCAGGCCCCGGACGCGGAGCAAACGGCTGCACTTGAAAGCCTGGCCACCCAGGCCCAGCAAGTCTCTACCGATATGGCGCCCATGATGGCCAGCGTGGAAGCCATCATGGAAAAGTGCGGCGAAGACGAAGACTGCATCACCCAGGAAACAATGAAGTTGGGGGCCGCCATGAGCGGAACGCCGGAGATGGACGCAGCCATGCAGGCGGGTGCTGCTGCGCAGGAATTGGGCAAGCCTGGCGCACCGCGCTACCAGGCATGGCGCCCAACCGCACAAACAGGCACCTACAACATTGATGAGACGGTACATATTTCCAGTACCGACCCGATCTGCATGAGCCTGCCTGGCGGGCGCTGCACCCGGGATGAAGTGCGGACCGGCTCGGGCGATATCCCCATACCGCCGGATGCAAAGAATAATCCAGATGCAGCGGTCGGCTTCTCATCAGTCGAGCTCGATAGCAGCAAGAACACCCTCACCGTGCTGTTGCCGATTCCATTGTTCCCCCTGCCCTATACTGAAACCATCACCACCGATGAGCCGGAAGGCACGCACGACACACCCACCCCGGTCGGCCCGCAACAGCAGCTCATGAGCTTGCGTGTCAACGCAAAAGGTGGCGCTACCAACGACCAGGCGCTCGTCGTTGCGCTGGAGGGAGACTGGCACAGCCAGTCCGGGGAACAAGTGGTAACCCCGGAAGGCCCACTGCGGGAAGCCGGCAAGCTCACCATACGCTGGAACTTTGCAGTCCGGTAAGCGGAAAATCAGGGGTGATCAGCCCGCAATTGCCGCACCAGCGCCACGGCCATCAGGACGCCCACAAAAATCAGCGGCAGCGACACGATCAGGGTTGCCGTTTGCGCGACCTTGATGCCCCCGACGAAAATCAGCGTGACCGGCAAGATGGCCAGCATTACCGCCCAGAATACGCGGTGCCAGCGCGCCGGTTCTTCACCCGCAAGCAACTGTCGCGTGGCAACCGAAGCGAGCGTATAGGATGCAGAATCGTAGGTCGTCGCGGAAAACACCAGCGCTACGATTGCATACATCGAGATCAGGAGAGTAGACATAGGCAGCTGGTCAAGAATGGCAACGATGGCCGCAGGTCCGCCCGAATCGGCCAGCACCTGGGTAACGGCTACGGTCCCTTCGAGTTGCAGGTGCAAGCCGTAGTTACCAAGAATCATATAAAACAGTCCACCGCCCAGCGAACCGTAACCCAGCATTCCGAAGACAACCTGCCGGATGGTGCGTCCTTGCGATATGCGCGTCACAAAGACGCCGACAAAAGGACCGAAGGCAATCCACCAGGCCCAGTAGAAAATCGTCCAGTTTTCAACAAAATTGGAAGCGGTGTACGGATCGGTCCAACTGTTCATGCGAATGAAGTTCTGCAGCATCAGCCCTACGCTGTTAAGCGAAGACTTGAGTAGAAAAATTGTTGGTCCAGCCAGAAGAATGAACACCAGCAGTCCGACGGCCAGCCAAATGTTCAGGTCACTCAGACGCTTGATGCCTTTGCGCAGGCCCAGCCACACGCTGGTAGCAAACAACACCACCGAAACGAAAATCACCGCCAGTTCGAGATTGAAATTTGCTTCCAGCCCGGCCACCCTGCCCACCAGCGCTGCAATCATGGGCGTGGAAAAGCCCAGGGATGATGCGGCACCCCCCAGCAAGCCAATCATGAACAGCCAGTCGATCAGGCGTTCACTGCGGGTTTCCGCCATCCCGCCAAAGAAATAATGACAACTGGTGCTCAGGCGCAGGAAAGGTACTTTCTTGACGTAGTACGGATAGGCGATCGCCAGGGTCGGCAAACAATAAAAGCCCCAGGCCGTTGGGCCCCAATGAAAAATTCCGTAGGTGGCGGCCCATTCGGTGGCGGCTATGGACCCCGCGGCGACGCCGAACGGCGGAGTATCCAGGTAGTAAGCCCATTCGAGCGGCGCCCAGAAAAGCAGGCCAGCGCCAACACCCGTGCAAAAGAGCATCGCCGCCCAGCTGAAATCGCTGAACTCAGGTTGTTCGTCCCCTGCGGCCAGCCGTACTTTTCCGTACCGCCCCAAGGCCAGCCACATCAGTAACAACATCACGCCCATCCCCGCCATCAGGTAGAGAAATGCCAGGTTATGTGAGATGACGTCGTACAGGTTCTCGATAATTCTTGCGCTGGCTTCAGGGAACAGCGCCAGCGGCACGGAGGTGAGAACAATGATGGCACATGCCGCAACGAAACCGGGCCAGTCAATCTGTTGCTTCATGCATGGTTCTCCGGTGAACGCAGTGTTGGGGCACAAGTAAAGCCCCGTTACTATAAACCCTGTTGCCTTGAGAGTTGCTGCTCAGGCCGCAGCTCCGTACGACGCCAGGGTGTCGCGACGCCATTGCTCGGTGCGTTCAATATCGTTGAAGCTGAACAAGTGGAATCCGGGAATGCCGATGCCGCTCTCGCCCAGGTGCGGCGCAAGGCCCTGAAGCAATTCATCCGGCCGATAGGGCCTGATGCCCATCATTCTTCGCAAGAGCCCTTTCTGCTTGAGCAAAATCTTCGCTGACTGGCCAACACCGATACGCATTGACAGTTTAAACAGCCGGGCACGATCGGCCACGCCGGGAAGACCAAGCCATGCGGGCAACGTTACCCCGGCCTTGCGCATTTTTTGCAACCAGTGGATCAGTGCCGCCGGGGCGAAACACATCTGCGTGACCAGGTAATTGGCGTATACCTGCTTTTCCAGCAACAACTGCTGCAATTGGCCCTCACTGATCAGGGGATGGCCTTCGGGATAGGCAGCCACGCCGATGTGCTTGAAG
>SHZL01000109.1 GCA_009692275.1 Lysobacterales bacterium
AATGGAGGGCAGTATGCTGTTATGAAACACTTCACTGACCAGGAAACAGCCCATCAGGGTTGCCGCCACCACCAGGATGGCGATCACGGGCAATCCAGTCTTGGCGCCCGGCATGGCGAACCAGAGGGCAAAACAACCGCACACCATGACGGCAAAGGTACCCACCAGCCAGGTTTTCCTCCGCCCCTGGCGGTCGGACATAGCGCCCAATATCGGCGCCAGCGCCCCCACCAGCATGCTGACAATGGTGTTGGATAAACCCCAGATTTCCTGGCCCCGCACGGCATCCCCCACCACGACGTTGGCAAAATAGGGGGGAAACACGAAGATCAGGACCAGGCCCAGGTAAGGAGAACGGGCAAATTCCACGAGGGCCCAGGAAAATTGCCCGCGCGCATCGGCGGCTTTTTCACCGGTGGAAGATAGCACCCCCAACCCCAGAGCTCGACCCTTACTCGAAGTTGTAACCTACCCGCAAGCCATACTGGCGCGGGGCGCCGGCATAATACAGAGAGCCGGTATTCTGGATGGCTGCGACGTAGCCCTTGTCGGTCAGGTTGGTGGCCCAGGCGACGACATACCAGTTACCACTATCCCAACGCAATTGCGCGTTCAGCAGTCCGTGTGCCGCAAGGGTGAATCTCGGGTCAGCGAACAGTTCGGCCTGGGTCTCGGCCACATACCCATAGTCTAAACGGGGCGTCAGGGTCGAGTCGTTGCCCAGGGCAAAGTCGTACGCTACGCCGACATTGAACGTGAATTCCGGCGCATACGGGAACGGCTCGCCAGAGATGTCACGGATATCCGGTGGCGCCGGCGGAGGCGGCTGGATCGGGAAGGCGACGTTGTTGAATTCACCCAGCTCGCTTTGATTCCATGAAACACCAAATTCCATGGAGAACGCTTCTACGCGGGCCTGGCCGGTGAACTCCAATCCATAGATGGTGCTGGTGCTTTCGGCATTTTGTACCTGTCCGGCCGAGTTGGGCAGGTCAAGATCACGGAATGCTGCCTGGTAGCCTTTGATATCCTCGTAGTATCCTGACAACTGGGTGGTAAACGTGCCATCAGCCCAGCCTGCTTTCCAACCACCCTCGTAATTCAGCACTTCCATTTCATGATAAGGAGCAAATGGAGGGAAAATGTTGACGCTGCCCCAGGTATGTCCCCGGGAGATGATGCCATAGAGGTAATTCGCCTCATCCAGGTCCCAGTTCAGGCCCAGCTTCCAGTCCACGGAATCCTCGTCAAAATCCTGGCGGTCGGGGCCCGCCCCGGCTGGGCCGAACTCCGGGAACGGAATCGTCGGCGGCGCTGTACCGAAACCAAATACGTAATCAGTGATCTGGTAAAACTCGTAGGCGCTGTAGCGCATACCGACTTCCAGTTCAAGATCATCAGTCAAATCGTAGGCAAGTTGCCCAAACACCGCCCAGTCGTCTTCATCCTTGGTCCAGGGGGAACCCAGCCATGGGTAGGCCAGTCCGGCCCCGCCCTGATAAAAGGGGCCGCCCCAAAAAGTGAAACCTGCTTCGGAGACGGGCAGCAATTCAGCTTTTTGGTTCTGGAAGAACAAACCTAACACCCACCTGAAGCGCTGGTCTTCAGCCGAAATCAGGTTGAACTCCTGTGACCACAGATCAATTTTTCCCGCGCTCATAAACCAATAGACCGGAAGTTCGATACTGCCGTTGACGTCGAGATTGTTGATCGTGTCGACTGTCTGGTAGCCGGTTAGCGAACTGAAGGTGATGCCGTTATCAAAGGCATAGTCGATGTCCAGCACGATGCGGGTGGTCTTGTCCTTGTAGGCAAAGGGTGCATCCTGCGGCACGGTGTAGAGCGGGTCTCCATAGGAACTGGTCACATTACCGCCAAAATCGAGGTTGGCAAAGTTGCCTTTCAGATTCACCGTCAGGTTTTCATTCGGTTGCCACAGCAAACCCAGGCGTAGGCTTTTCAGGTCGCGACTGCCTGGGTCGCCGGTGTAATCACCGTAAATGTCGTCGTAGTAATCATCGCGGTTCGCGTAATTGAACGCAGCGCGGAACGCCACTGTGTCGCTGTTTGAGGCATTGACGTAGCCGCGGGCCTCCCACAAGTTGTTGTTGCCGAAACCGCCTTCCAGGTTGCCGCTGTTTTCATTCATCACCGGGCTGTTGGTGCGGACGAACACAGCGCCACCCGAAGCACTTTTGCCGACAAAAGTGCCTTGCGGTCCGCGCAGGATTTCAACCGCATCGATGTCGTAGTAGGGTTCGTTCTGGAAATAGCCAGCGAGAGTGGGAACACCATCCTGGTAAATGACAACGCCCGACGGGATTTCGATGTCGACTTTACTGCGGCCGATACCGCGGATGTTGAACACATTGGCCGAGCCAAAGTCCGCGATATTCATGGACGGGGCCGCGTATTGGAGGCTCACGAGGTTGAACGCGCCTTTATCGATCAACTCCTCGCCGGATAAAACGCTTACCGCCAGGGCAGTGGTCTGCAGGTTGGTGGAACGCCGCTGGGCAGTAACGATGACCTCTTCCAGCCCCAGCGAGCTGTCCCCGCTGGACTCCTGGTCCTGGGCAAAGCTGTCAACGGAAAAAAATAGCAAGGTGGCGCTGAAGACTACGAGGAGTGAAACTGGATTCCAGATTGATTGATGTACCTTCATTTGACTAATCCCCAATCGTAAGTTGTGCGAGCCCTGGCGGGTGTCCCGAGTGTGCGTCTCGTCGCGACCGTCTTATCGGATATTCTGACGTCATTGACATGTTAGCTCGATAATCATCAAGATGCCAGCAAAAACTCGTCAGAACCGAAAATCCCCCAAACATCTACCTGTGAAACGAATGGCCTGGATGATATGTAGCTTCATACCAGCAGAGGAGCTTGGTTTTTCAACTCCCATGGAGCGCGGTGATGTTTCTTGACACCTCAACGAGCTTCGGTGTTAAATCATCAAATCAGCAAATACTGACATGTTAGGATCGTGCTGACATGCCGGGACCCCGATTCACGGAATCCAGGTAGACAGACGCGATGCGCTGAGCCGACGTCCCGGTGCACACGCTTTTACAATGATGGGAAGCAAGGCCATGCACTGGTACGATTCACTTCAATGGACATTGTCACAGCACACTTGGATTTGCCTGATTCCATGACTGATCCGCTTGCACCTGAAGACGCCTCCGGTGAACCCTCCAAATCCCAGCGCGTTTACGACTACCTGCGCCGCCGCATCCGGGAACTGAAGATTCCACCAGGTTCACCCCTGCGCAAAAACGAAATTGCGCTTGAATGCGGTGTGTCGCGTGCACCGGTCAGCGAAGCGATCGCGCGCCTGGCCAGCGAAGGCCTGGTTGATGTGTTTCCACAAAACGGTAGTTTCGTCTCCCCGATACGGCCAGAGGACATCCGCGAATGCATGTTTATCCGCATGGCGCTGGAAGTTGAAGCAGTCAAGCGCGTGACTCAGGAACCGAGCGAGGGTTTGCTGCAAAGACTTGAGCAGAATATCCAGGCTCAGGCCGATGCCCTGAATGAAAAGGTGCTCGACCTGGCCAGGTACGATGACCTGGATGAAGCGCTGCACGCCGAGATCATGGCCGCCATTGATTCGCCGCGCTCGCGACATTTGCTCGAATCGGCCAGGGTGTTGCTTGACCGGCCGCGTTTTCAGGCTTTGCCGGAGCATCACCGGCCGGAAGAGTCCTTCGCCGAACACCGCCGAATCGTTGATGCAATCAGCACCGGGGACCCTGAACTCGCAGCCTCCGCCATGCGTGTTCACCTCACCAATGTATCCCGGGCGATCGAGAAGAAACTGGCACAAGTCGAGGAAGAAAATGACCAGCAGCCTTAGTAGCAACGCACGCCGCAATTTCGTCACGCGCAAGGGCCGCAAGCTTCCCTTCACCCTGCTGGGTTTTGGCTCCGCACCCTTGGGGAACTATCTTCGCCCATTGAGCGAGTCAGACTGCGACGCCACCCTCGAAGCTGCCTGGGACAGTGGCATGCGCTATTTCGATACCGCGCCGTTCTATGGCTTTGGCTTGTCGGAAACGCGAGTCGGCCGTTTGCTGAAGAAAGTGGATCGCAAGGACTATGTCATTTCGACCAAGGTCGGGCGCTTGTTCGAGCCCTGTGCCAGGGAAGAAGTCAACAGCGGCTTTTTCATCGACACACCGCAACTGCGTTTTTACTATGACTATTCATACGATGGCGTCATGCGCTCCTACGAGGAGAGCCTGCAACGCCTGGGCATTGACAACGTGGATATCCTCTACGTGCACGACGTCGATGCCTTTTGCCACGGTGGCCGCGAAGCCTCGGAAGCGGCCATCCGCACCCTGCTCGACCGGGGTGGCTGGCGCGCCCTGACCGAATTGCGCGACAGCGGCGCGGTGTCCGCCATCGGTGCCGGCGTGAACGAGTGGCAGCCGTGCGCGCGCCTGCTGGAACTGGCGGACCCTGACCTGTTCCTGCTGGCCGGCCGCTACACCCTGCTCGAGCAAGATCCCATCGACCACCTGTTTCCCCAGTGCGCCGCGAAGGGCGCGGGCGTGGTCATCGGTGGCCCGTATAATTCCGGTATCCTCGCCGGTCAGCCCACCTACAACTATGCGGAGATTCCGGCGGAGATTGCAGAACGTGCGCGCGCCATTGACGCAATGTGCCGTGCCCACGGGGTTCCCATCATTCGCGCCGCCCTGCACTTCGTGGCCGCGCACCCGGTGGTGGTGAGCGTCATTCCCGGCGGACAGAACGTGCAGGAAACACGACAGAATGCAGGGCTCTTGAACGAGTCCATTCCAGCCGCCTTGTGGGCTGACCTCAAGGCCAAACGCCTGATTCATCCCCAGTCACCAACACCCGCCTGCGCATAATGGATTAGAGGCTCCCTCCCTAGCATGAAAATTACCGGGATCACCGCCACGCTGTTCAGGGACTCTTTACTGGGACCAGCACGCGGGTGCCTGGTGGAACTGACAGCGGATGCCGGCCTTTGCGGCATTGCCATCGCCAGCCCATGGGCCCGCCCTGCAGTCCTGGCACTGGGTAAGGACCTGCTGCTGGGTGAAGACCCGCGCAGCATGGTTGCGTTTTGGCAGAGCGCCGGCCAACTCATGACGAGTCACGGCGATGCCGCCCTGGGCCATGCGCGCGCGGCTCTGGATGTGGCCATTTGGGATTTAAAAGCCAAGGCACAGTCCGAACCATTGTGGAAAGCGCTGGGTGGCGGCCGCCCGCGGGCCAATGCCTACCTTGCCTGCCCTTATGGGGATGATGGTTTCACCGCCCGCCTGGCCCGAGTGAGTGGCAGCTTTGGCATGCGTGGCGGGAAGCTGTCCGTCGGCACCGACCCGGAACTCAACCGGCAGCGCCTGGATTCTTTGCGCCGGGCTCTCGAGCCCCACACCCATGAACCGCAGCTGATGATTGACGCCGGCGGGCGGTGGCGGCCCAAGGACGCAATTCGCCACATCCGTGCACTGGAGTCAGAGTTTGACCTGACCTGGGTGCAGGGCGTGAGTGAATGCGGCGACTTCCTCGGCTCCCGGCGGGTCAGCGACAGCATTCGTGCCGCCGTGTGCGCCGGCGCGGGACTTTCAACTCTCAATGCCTTCCTGCCCTGGTTCCACCACCAGGCAGCCAACGTGATTGAAATCGACATGCACCACTTTGGCGTTACCGGCGCCATGCAATTGGCGGATGCGGCTTTTGGATACGAATTGCCGGTGACGCTGACCGCGGTGTCCGGCAATATTCATGTTCACCTGGCGGCTGTCATGCCCTCCTTTATGAGCATGGAAGTGATCCCACCGGAGCTCGGCGACGGGCCCGTCACCAGCGATGTGCGCTTTGAGTCCGGCTGGGGGCTTGCCGGTGACACGCCGGGTACCGGCCTGACATTTAACCGGACCTTCCCGGGAAACGCCACCCTGGAGCCGGCCAAGGATATGCAAGCGACCTGAAAATGACATGAAAATTACGGGCTACCGCTACGAAACCTACATGATGAAGCTGGACCGGCCGATTGCCGACTGCAATCTTCCGGAAGGCGTGGAATTGCTGCCCGGTTCGATCCTGTATATCGAGACGGATGAAAATGTTACCGGCCTGTCACTGGGTTTTGGCGGTAGCGGCATCGAAAGCCTGTTTCCTCTCATCGAGGGTGAGGACCCGCGGGAAGTTACGCGGCTGTGGATGAAAATCGTCGACCATATCCACAAAGGAGGTAACGAAGGCGCTGCCAACTACACCCTGGCCGCCATTGATATCGCCTTATGGGATTTGAAAGCCAAGATCGCCGGGCAGCCGTTGTGGCGACTGCTGGGCGCGGCGCACGGACGGGTCAAGGCCTACGCCAGCGGCCTGGATTACTGCCTGTCCGACGAAGACCTGTTCGCATTCTATCGCCGCATGGCTGATGTCGGCGTGGACGCAGGCAAGCTCAAGGTAGGCCTGGACCTGAAAGCCGATATGCGCCGCATTGGCATCATGCAGGAAGCCTTGAGCACGGCTTCGAATAATCCGCTGCTGACCATTGATGCCAATGAATACTGGTCACCCAAGCAAGCCGTGCGCTACGTCCGGCAAATGGAAGAAAAATTTGACCTCGCCTGGGTGGAGGAACCGGCGCGACGCTGGGACTACCAGGGCCTGAGGCTGGTGTCGCAACAGGTTTCAGCCGCTGTCGCCACCGGCGAAAACGTCAACAGCGTGGCGGATTTCTATGCGCTCATTGCCAACCAGGCGGTTGATGTACTGAATGTTGCTGCCGGCCACTCCGGTGTTACCGGTTGCCGCCAGGTTGCTAATCTTGCCCAGGCTTACGCCTTGCCGGTTTCAATGATGAATTGCCAGGCCAATTTCATGGCCCATGTTGCCGCTGCCCTGCCCAACCACATTGGCATGGAGGTGGTAGATCCCGGCCGCGAACAGTGCCTGAAATTCGACAATCACATCGAAGACGGTTACATCGTGCTGGGCAACGAACCCGGGTTTGGGATTACGGTTGATGAGCCTGCGTTGGCTGCCCTGCAGGCCAATCCGCCAAAGGGCCGGGGGACGTTCCCTTTGTCACGCCGCGACGGCGCGGGCCGCTATATCGTCCCGCTGCGGCCCGGCGAGGTGCCCTGGTCACACGATTCTGACTAGCTGCGCTTGAATCGCGAGATCACACTCTCGCAGCGTTTGGCGATCAGGTCTGCAACTTTATCCACGACCTCACCTGAGGCTTTAATTCTTGTCGCAGCGTCGAGAACCGCATGTGCGAATTCCGGAATACGGCGTTTGACAAGCGCTGGTGCGAGGCCTGTATCCTTTGCGAATTTTTCGAATTCTCCCGGGAAGACCAGCTCAGGATTTGCCTCCCCACCAATCTTCATTGCAAGCTTATTCACGATTTCGGGATAGAACACGGTGCAAACGAGATCATAAAGCGGGGCGAGGCGCCGACTGCCGTCGGGTAAATAGAGGAACGAGAAGTTCTTCGCGTGTGCGTCATTGTTGCCGATGAGCAGGTTGAAAGTCACTGCCTCAAGAAGCACCATAAGGTCCTTCACCGCATTACTGGAGGTGACTCGTAGCAACGCAAAACACTCTTTCAGTCCAGGCCCACCTTCATCCTGATACTTGTTGTCCGACGCGATGCCGAGCGCCTGACAGAAATCCTCCTGGTGCAGGCGTTGTATATTTCCATTTCCGCCTACTACTCGGTCGTAGCGCTCGCTGAGGAGGTATTCAATATCCCCAACTTGGTGCATTGTGGTTTTTGCCGCGGGGATGCCGACAGCATCAGCCAGAGCCATGCAATAAGCTTCGTTCCCGACCAAGCCTTTCCAAATGGCACTGGCAGGTTTGAGGACATGCGTGCTCGGTGCGTAATTTAGCGGCAGGAATATTTTCCCCGCATGGTCGACACATACTGCAATCTTGTCCTGCGCACCGGCGAGTGAGAGACGCACACCTTTTTCACCGGCAAGAAGTGGGCGTTTGGGCAGTGTGCGCAGGATGTCCGTGAGTTCTTCGTCAGAGATTTCGCGATAGTCGTCAGCAGGTTCCGGTAACGAAGCTCCATCGGGCACAAACGTGATCGCGCCAGCACACTCGCCGCCTATCTGCTCAAGCATCGCAAAATCGTTCTTTTCACTGATCTGCAGAATTCGGGCGATGACTTTGCGGTTACCTGCTTCAGGTAAAATTCCGCCAAAAAATCCCCGACATTCTCTCTGAGTGAATTGCTCTTTTCGCAGTGGCAGGGAGATTGAAAGCGGGACAGCCTCGGGATGTGTTAGCCAAGTGTGAACATAGCCGAACACCATTTGCCCGTCGTCATCCTGAATGAGGTGGCCGGCAAGATCGCGGTTCAGGTAGACGTCAAGAGTCCGAGACATGGCTTATGCCGTCTCCCTGGCAGGCGACTTGACCAGGCAACTTCACCAAGCGACTGGAGAGAGCAAGTTCAATACCGAGGGTTTGAAGGACATTGAGGACCTTGCCAATTTGACAGGTCG
>SHZL01000110.1 GCA_009692275.1 Lysobacterales bacterium
TCCACCATGTACCCGACAGTGGAGCACATCGTTGACCTGATGAACCAGGACCCGACGCGCCCGGTCATCATCTGTGAGTATTCGCACAGCATGGGCAACAGCCTGGGGAACTTCCAGGATTACTGGGATGCGTATGACAAGTACCCGCGCTTGCAGGGTGGCTTTACCTGGGACTGGGTGGACCAGGCGCTGCGCCATGCCGGGCCCGATGGGCCTGAGGTCTGGGAGTACGTCAATACCAGTGACGGCGCCAACGTAAACGACGGACTGGTCAATGCCGACCGCAGGCCACAGCCCGAGCTGAACGAGGCGCGCAAAGTCCTGCAGCCCGTGAAAATCGAAGACATTGACCTTGCCAGGGGGCGATTGCACATTCGCAACGCCTACGACTTTGTCGACCTGTCGCATCTTGCGCTTTCCTGGAAGCTCATGGCAGATGGCATGGAGGTGCAGTCCGGAGTTTATGCTGAGCCGCTGGACGTCCCGCCGCGCATGGATCGGGAAATTTTCCTACCCCTTGACGTTAAGCGGATCCCCGCGGGACAAGAGGGTTTCCTCGATGTGAGCCTGGCGCTGCGCGACGATCAGCCATGGGCACCAGGCGGCCAAGAAGTAGCCTTCGCGCAATTTTTAGTGCGGCAACGCGGCACTGGCAGCAACACAGCCGCGATCCCTGAAACCATTGCGCCCGGTGCCCTGGCTGTCACCCGTAATCGTCAGCAGCTGGTCGTCACCGGCGCTGAGTTCAATGCAACATTCGCGGGCGCGGGCCTGGTGTCTTATCAATGGAATGGCACTGAGCGGCTGGCCGGACCGCTGCTGCCGAATTTCTGGCGGGTGCCGACCGACAATGACGAGGGTGGTGGCGATGCCGGTTACGCCCACCGATGGCGCGCAGCAGGACTGGACCGCCTGCAGATCACCGCCGGGAAGCCGCAATACGAGGCGCTGGAAGATGGCTCTGTACGTGTGACCGCCACCAGTCGCGCCGCGGGCATCGAAACCGCGGTGGACCTGTTCACCAGTTACGTTATCAGCCCCGGCGGGGTGGTGAACGTGACCGGGCAATTCACCCTGAATGGAGCCATGCCTCCCCTGCCCCGCGTGGGTTTCCAGGTCGCCCTGCCGGGTGCGTATAACACGGTGGCCTGGTATGGCCGCGGGCCGCACGAGAGTTATTCGGATCGCAAGCAAAGCGCGCGAGTCGGCAGTTACGCGGCGAAGGTGGCTGATTTGCATTTCCCCTACGTGATGGCACAGGAGAACGGCAACCACACCGACACGCGCTGGCTGACCCTGGTCGATGGCTCCGGCGCGGGCTTGCAGATCACGTCGGCTACACCCTTCGATTTCACCGCACACGACTACACTGATGCAGCACTGCTGGCCGCAAAACAAAGCCAGGTGATAGCACGCGACGGCAATGTGACCTTAAGCCTGGACCTGGCCCAGATGGGACTGGGTGGAGATGACAGCTGGAGTCCGCGGGTTCACCCGGAATACCTGCTGGATAAACACCAGTACCGCTTTTCGTTTACCATTGGCCCGTTCGAACAGTGATCCCAAGCAACGAATAGTAACGGCACCCCAGCCCAAGCGAGTCCTTGGTACGGAGACGTAATGTCCAAGAAAATCGAGTATTTCGAAGTGCGATCAATCGAGTATGTGCCGATCAGGGAACGCCGCGGCATGCCGTGGAACCTGTGGCCGATCTGGTTCACTGGCGGCGCACACCTGGCAACGATTGCCACCGGCTCCTTTGGCGTTGCGCTGGGTGGCAACTTCGTCTGGATGGCCATTGCCGTTGTGCTTGGCAGCGCATTCGGCACGTTTTTCATGGCCTTCCATGCCACCCAGGGACCACAGCTCGGCCTGCCGCAGATGATCCAGTCGCGGCCGCAATTCGGTTATATCGGCTCGTTGCTTGTGTGGGTCGTCGCGCTGATCACGTTCATTGGCTACTGCGCTTTCAACCTGGTCCTTTCGGCCGACACGATTTTTACGCTGGTCAGTTGGAACCGGCAAAGTACCATGGTGGTTATGGGCCTGGTCGCAGCAATACTGGCAATCCTGGGTTACGACCTGATCCACAAAGCGCAGCAGTGGATGGCCTATGTGTTGCTCGGCATATTTGCGGTGGTGACGGTTGCGCTGGTACGTGTGCATTTCCCGGCCGAGCAGCTTGACTTCGCCAATTTCGCGATGATCCCGTTCCTGTCGCAATTGCTGGCATCAGCCGGCTACCAGTTGTCCTGGTCGATCTTCGTCTCCGACTACTCACGCTACCTGCCGCGCGACGTTGGCGTGCGCGCGTCGTTCTGGTGGACCTATGTCGGCGCAATGATCGGCTCCGCGTGGCCCGCGCTGATCGGCACCGTCGCCGCCGCGCTGTTTCCCGCGCTGGGACTGACGGCGGCACTCAAGGGCATGGCGGACTTGATGATCCCGGGTTCCGGCAACGCCTTCCTGCTCGCATCGCTGCTTGGCCTCGTAACCACCTCGACATTGATGTACTACAGCGCCTCGTTGACCCTCCTCAGTATCGCTGACTCAATCCGGCCCTTAAGGCTGTCCTTTTGGCACCGCCCGGTGACACTCGCCGTTTTGTTGATCGTGACGTGGTGGATAGCACTCGGGGCATCGGAGAATTTCGCCACGCAATTCCATGAGTTCCTGGCGATCCTGCTGTACCTGTTCACGCCGTGGACGGCGATCAATCTCGTGGACTTCTACTACCTTCGCCGCGGGCACTACTCCGTACGGGAGATTTTCAATCCCAACGGCATGTACGGCCGCTGGAATTGGCGTGGGCTTGTGGCCTACTTCGGCGGCTTTATTGCAATGATCCCATTCTTCAGCACCCACCTCTACCGCGGCCCGGTGGCTGTAGCGATGGGCGGCGCCGACCTCGCCACTCTGGTGGGACTACCGGTGGCAACGCTGATCTACCTGCTTGCATATCGCTCGTTCGACCTCGATGAGGAAATTCGCCTCATCGAAATCGCGGACTATCAGTTGGATCCGGACGCCTGAGCGCCAGCCGCCCGTGCCCAATCAATCGGCGCTATCTTGCCCAGTATGAGCAGCCAGCCAAACAGCCCAAACACGTTCACGGCGGCTACTACCGCAAACGCAACATCGAAGCGGCCGGTCTGATCGACCAGGATACCGGTAACCGCCGGTGCAATCAGGCCGGCAATGTTGCCAACGGCATTCTGAACACCCACCCAACTGCCCGATGCCTTGGGTCCCGCGATGATTTGCGGTATCGCGAATATGCCGGGATAGGAGAAACCGGCGATGATCTGGAAGATGAATAGCGAGATAATTGAACCGGTAACGGGCAACAGCACCATTCCCGCCATGCAGGCAATGCCCGCGACATGGGACATCACCATGAGTCCTTTGTAAACGAGATCTATGCTACGGCCGGCACGGATCCAGCGATCGGCGGCCCAGCCCATCAGCAGCGCACTCGCGGCATTGAGCAGGTAGGCCCATGAGGCAATCAGCGCCATCATACCCATGGAAAAGTCACGTTCCTTGACCAGGTAAAACGGCAGCCATGACAGGATGAAGTAGAAGCTGTAGTTCGATGCAAAATGCCCCAGCGATGCGCCCCAGAGTGCGCGCTGCTTGAGGATGAGCCGGTAAGCGGGAACACCCTCATCCACTTTACCGCCCTTGGGTGACAATACCACCTTGACCTTGAACCAGGGCCACAACCACAGCAGCGACAGTGCTCCGAACAGGACAAATACCGGCCGCCAGCCATAGATACTCATCAGGAATCCGCCGAGCAGCGTGCCCACTGCCGGGCCAACCAGGTAACCGAAGCCAAGCACGCCATTCGCCTTACCCAGGTGCTGCACCTCGACCGCACCTGCCAGGACTTTCGAGGCGCAGGGAAAAGCCACGCTTTCGCCGATGCCGAGCAGGACGCGCAGAACCACTAGTGCAATGAATCCCTGGGCCAAACCGGTCGCCAGCGTTGCAATCGACCAGATAGCCAGGCCGGTAGCAAAGACCCTGTAGACTCCGTAGCGTTCCGCCAGCCATCCGGCCGCTGGCATGCAGGCCACGTACCCGTAGTAGAAGGCGGACAGCAGGAAACCCAGCTGGCTGGCGCTCATGTGCAGCTCGTCCTGCATGAGCGGAGCGGCCGTCGCAAGATTGCCACGGTCAATGTAGTTGATGAATAACGCAGCGGTTACCAGCAGCACCAGCCGCCTTGAAGTGTTTGTGTCCTGCATGGCGCAGTCTCCCGGGTCAGTGGTTGCAGTGCCGCTATTCTGTCAGAAAACCACGATTGGTGAGCACGCAACTACTGCACCACAGGAGAGAAATTCTCAACCAGGAGTTAGATAGCCCGCGAAAAGCGATTGGCCCCCGCCCGCGCCCAGTCGATTGGCACTATCTTTGGCAGAATAACCAGCCAGCCGACCAGGCCCAGTACATTGACGGCTGCTACAACCGCGAATGCCAGGTCAAAGCGGCCGGTCTGATCGACCAGGATCCCGGTAACGACCGGTGCAATCAGGCCGGCCATGTTGCCAACGGCATTCTGTATGCCGACCCAGCTACCCGATGCCTTGGGACCGGCGATGATTTGCGGTATCGCAAATATGCCTGGAGAGGAGAATCCGACAAAGATCTGCAGGATGAACAGCGCGATGATCGAACCGGTAACGGGCAACAGTACCATTCCCGCCATGCAGGCAATGCCCACGACATGGGTCATCGCCATCACCCCCTTGTAGATGAGGTCAGTGCTGCGGCCGGAACGCACCCAGCGATCGGCAGCCCAACCCATCAGCAGCGCACTCACGGCATTGAGGAGGTAGGACCAGGAAGCCGTCACGGCCATCGTCTCCATTGAGAAACCGCGAGCCTTGACCAGGTAAAACGGCAGCCACGACAGGATGAAGTAGAAGCTGTAGTTCGACGCAAAATGCCCCAGTGATGTACCCCAGAGTGCGCGTTGCCGGAGGATTAGCCGGTAAGGAGGACCATCCGGATCCACTTCGCGGCGCTGTGTTTCGCCATCCCCTGTTTCGTGGGCCCCTGTTTCGTGGCCCCCTGTTTCGTGTTGCCGGGGCGCCACAGCCATTTTGGTCCTGGCCCAGGGCCACAGCCACAGGAGAGACAGGGCGCCGAACAGAATAAACACCGGTCGCCAGCCATACATGCTCATCAGGATTCCGCCGAGCAGCGTGCCCACTGCAGGGCCGACCAGGTAACCGAAGGCAAGTACGCCGTTCGCCTTACCCAGGTGCGCAACCGGGACCGCACCGGCGAGGACTTTCGAGGCGCAGGGAAATGTCACGCTCTCACCGACCCCAAGCAGCACACGCAAAATCAGCAGCGCAAGAAAACCCTGGGCGAAACCGGTCGCCAGCGTTGCAATCGACCAGATAGCGAGGCCGGTGGCAAAAACCCGTCGCACCCCGTAGCGTTCCGCCAACCAGCCGGCCGCGGGCATGCAGGCTACGTAGCCATAGTAGAAAGCAGACAGCAGGAATCCCAGCTGGCTGGCGCTCAGGTGCAGTTGTTCCTGGATGAGTGGTGCGGCCGTCGCAAGATTGCCGCGGTCGATGTAGTTGATGAATACTGCCGCTGTTGCCAGCAGCACCAGCCGCCGCGAAGTGTTTCTGTCCTGCATGGCGCGAGCTCCCGGATCAGTGACGGCAGATGCCGCTATTCTGTCAGAAAACCAGCATCAGCTCGCAAGCTTTTGCAGCTTACTTGGGAATTGCTCAGCTTGACCTGACTCAAGCTTTCCCAGGCAGACTCTGATCAATTGCTCAGAGGCTCTCTGGTTTAGACTTCCACAGAGAAGTGGTACTGTTGTAAACCGTCATATTGCCTGCCCCTGGCAGCCATTCCTGCACGGGTGCACCTGTGGAGCAATTCAGCGGCTGATGGAAATTGACCTGAGCAAAAAGGTGGCGCTGGTAACCGGCGCGGCGCAAGGCATAGGTGCGGCGGTTGCCAAAACCCTGGCTGCGGCAGGCGCGCGCGTGATCGTGACCGACCTGGACGCCCAAACCGGTATGGCCGCAGCGGTGGTGGCAGAGATAACCGGGAGTGGCGGCAATGCGGAGTTCATTGTGCTGGATGTCAGCAATGAACAGCACTGGCAGGCGGTCATGCAGCAGGTTACACAGCGGCACGGCGGGCTGGATGTCCTGGTCAACAATGCCGGCGTGGTGTTGGTAAAGCCGGTCGAGGACGTTACGCTTGAGGAGATACGTCGGATCTGCCGGGTAAATATCGAAGGCGTGGTGCTCGGGGTCAAGCACGCCCTGCCCCTGATGAAGCCCCGTGCAGCGGCCAACCCGGCGGGCTGCTCCATCATCAACTTCTCATCGGCCATGGGCATAAAGGGATATCCATTTGGCTCGTTGTACAGCATGACCAAGGGCGCTATCCGCCTGTTCACCAAGTCCATAGCGCTGGAATTTGCGGCGCTCAAATACAACATCCGGGTCAACTCCATTCACCCCGGGCTGGTCGACACTCCCATGGTTGAACATGAAAGTGACAAGTTGGCGCAACTGGGCGCCATGGGCGCCACGACGCCCGCGGAGATGCGACTGGCGCTGCAGAGCCTGAATCCCACGGGACGAATGGGAACCCCACAGGAACTGGCCAACGCCGTGGCCTTCCTGGCCTCTGACCTGAGTTCATTCATGAACGGGTCGGAAATGATCGTCGATGGTGGGGAAACGGCGGGTTAGCACTGCAGTGAATTATACTGGTGCACTGTTACCGCAAGGAATGACGCCATAAGACTCTTCGATCACAAGCTCTCCACGACATTCCTGATTTCGACGGTCTATCCCCTCGGGCCGGCGGCCATCATTCTCATGCCAATGCTGGTCGGCGGCATGATCGATGACCTGGGCTTCACCGAACAGCAGGCCGGTTATGTTGCGGCCATTGAGGGAGCGGGACTGGTGCTGGCTGCTCTGGTGACGGCCCTGTGGGTTCGCAAAGTCTCATGGACGAAGGCTTTGGCTGTGGCGTTCATCGGGACGGCATTGGTCAATATCGTCAGCGCCAACCTCGGCGAGTTCCTGCCGTTCCTGCTGCTGCGTTTCCTGGCGGGCTTTTCCGCCGGCACGATCTTCGCGCTGACCGTTGCCGCATTGGGCGATAACAAGCAACCGGACCGGGCATTTGGCATCGCCCAGATCGTGCAGGGCGCCATGATGTTTATTGCCTTCACCGGAGGCGCTTACATCCTGAAGCATTGGGCGGTCAGCGAGCTTTATTACATGCTGGCTGCGGCTTCCCTGCTGATGTTGCTGACGCTGGTGCGCTATCCATCCCAGGGCGCACAAAGAGTCGTACCCCACGGTGTTGCGGGAGATACACCCAACTACACCCGCCTGATCTGGGTTGGTCTGATAGCCAGCCTGCTGTTTTTCACCAGCATCTTCGGCTTCTGGGCGTATATTGAGCGCGTGGCCCGGGTTGCCGGCCTTAGCATAGAGACCATCGGCCTGGCACTGGGGATATCACAATTTGCCGCCATCATCGGGGCGAGTGCTGCAGCCATTGCCAGTGACCGCTACGGGCGCACCGTTCCGCTTGCACTGGTTCTCGTCGGGCAAATGGGGGCGCTGTGGCTGCTGGTCGGTCAATTCACGCCCACCGCCTTCTATGTGGGTGCGGGCTTGTTCCAGGCATTATTCGTGGTGGCCAATTCCTATCAGCTCGGCGTCATCTCCAAGATCGATATCCGGGGGAATTTCCTGGTGCTGGTGACGGGTTTCCAGGTGCTGGGAGCTGCCCTTGGCCCGGGTATTGCGGCCAAGCTGATCGATAACGGTGACTACAGCCGCATCAACCAGATGGCCGGCGCATTCTGTTTCGTCAGCATACTGATGTTCTTCTTTATAATTTACCGTACACGCCATATCGGCAGTCCGGTAGCGGAAGCCGAAGGTGCTTTCCGCTCCAGCGAGGCCTGATCATGAAGAAACCTGCCGCCAACACCCATGGCCCGATCGCGCCCTACATGGCGCTCGGACTGTCCACCGTCGCCTACGGTATCGCCGAAAGACGGCATATCAAGCACAACCTCGAGACCATTGAGGAGGCGATTCATGCGGCCGTCTCTATTGTCGGCATCAATATGCCGGTCAAGATCATCGCGCTGGCCGAGGGTGCGCTGACCGGCTTTACGGACGAAATTTTTGATCTTCCGCACACGCTGGCAGCCAAGGAGTTGTTTATCGACATCCCCGGGGAGGAGACTGAGGTCCTGGGGCGCCTGGCCAAAATGTACCAGACCTACATCATCGTACAGTGCAAGTCCCGCTGGCCTGAAGTGATGCAGGACCGCTTTTTCAATTCACTGCTCGTGATCGGGCCAAACGGTGAGGTGGTGCACCGGGCCGCCAAGAACCACTTGTGGTGCCGCGAGCGTTCGTGCACGCCACATGATATCTACGACCGCTGGGTGGAGTGTT
>SHZL01000111.1 GCA_009692275.1 Lysobacterales bacterium
AGGTAGCAATAGATTCCCACCAGCGGAAACAAGGGCAACAGGACAGACAAAATCCACAGATAGCGCTTGTGGTCGCGGTATTCGATCGTCCCCGTTTCGGGGTGTTGCATGGTGTAGATATGCATGGCCAATGTTCCAAAGCTCCTAGCTGGCGGGAAGGTAAGGGCGAATCAAAGCCTGTGCATTGGCCCTGGCCTTGATGCGGGCACAGAGCTGGAAGGTACCCATGAGTTTACGATGCAAAAAGGCCGTGTCGGGAGGAGGCGCTCTGAAGTCCCTGGCGTGATGCAGGAACATCTCGAAGCCTTTCTCCCGCGTGCGCTTGAGCAAGTCTGATGCGCCAAAATCATACAGCCCCTCATGGCAGATGGGCGAGCACACCATGCGGATCAGGGTTAACAGCCGCTCGGCGTGTGCGGAACTGTCGGCAGCATCCATGTAGCCAATTTGCTCCGCATAATGCCGCACGGCACCGTCGTCCCCGTCAATCAGGGCGCGCGCGATATGGCCATAGCGGCTGGTGAAAGCCCGGCTGAAGGTAACGGTTGAACCCAGGTCGAGCAGGACGATCTTTCCATCTTCGGGGCGATAGAAGTAGTTGGCGAAATTCGGATCGGACTGCATGGTACGGAATTCAAACAACTCGCGGTACATCAGGCCTTGCAGCAAGGCCCCCACGCGGTCCCGTTCTTCTTGGGCAACGCCGTCCCCGCCCAGCGATTCAATCGGGACACTGGGTACGTAGTCAAAGGAAGAAAACAGCCGCTCCCAACCTTTGCCGTATTCGCGCCCCAATACCCGGCGAACCTGGCTGTCCGGCATGGTGTCAGCGGAGTCGCGCAGGATGGCCAGTGCCGCAGCAAAAGGCGCCGGTAACAGATCGCTGCTTTCCATGGACACCATTTGCCCCAGCTTCATGGCGGCGCCACGCATGCTGGACAAACTCCTGGCCAATTTCTGCGCATTGGCGGTGGACAGGAATACGCTGGCAGCCTGTGCAGGCTCCAGGCCGGTCATTCTTCGCACCGCTTCGGCGACACCACCAGCCGCCAGTTCGCCGGCAGCCATCCCGAGGCGCAGGATGCGCCCGATTCGGCTGGTGGGCACGCGTGACTGCCGGCGCGGTTTCTTTGGTTTTGTTGTCATCAGGTATTGTGCTACACACAGCTTTTCTCTACCATACGCACGCTTTTAGAACTCCCCTGCAGAACTTATGTCCCTGCGGCCCGGAATGGTCCGGATGGTTTTCCGGCCATAGATAGACTACGGGCCGATTTTTCTATGCACGGATGGAATTTGTTGTGATCACTACCGCTAACATCACTATGCAGTTTGGCGCCAAGCCCCTGTTCGAGAATATCTCGGCCAAGTTCGGCAACGGCAACCGCTATGGCCTGATCGGCGCCAATGGCTGTGGCAAGTCCACCCTGATGAAAATCCTTGGCGGTGAACTGGAACCCTCTGCCGGGCATGTCAAAGTGGACGCCAACGAGCGCCTGGGCAAGCTGCGCCAGGACCAGTTCGCTTTTGAAGAATACAGCGTTATCGATACCGTGATCATGGGCTATGAGCGGCTGTGGGCGGTGAAGCAGGAACGCGATCGCATCTACTCCCTGGCGGAGATGAGCGAAGCAGAGGGCATGCAAGTAGCCGACCTGGAAGTGGAGTTTGCCGAACTCGATGGCTACACCGCGGAGTCGCGGGCCGGTGAATTGCTGCTGGGCCTGGACATTCCCGAGTCGCAGCATTTTGGGCCGATGAGCGCGGTGGCGCCGGGCTGGAAGTTGCGTGTATTGCTGGCGCAAGCCCTGTTTGCCGATCCGGATATCCTGTTGCTGGATGAGCCCACCAACAACCTGGATATCAATACCATCCGCTGGCTGGAAGACATGCTCAACCAGCGCAGCAGCACCATGATCATCATTTCCCATGACCGCCATTTTCTGAACAGTGTGTGTACCCACATGGCGGACCTCGATTTCGGCGAGTTGCGCGTGTACCCGGGCAATTACGATGAATACATGACGGCGTCCACGCAGGTGCGCGAGCAGTTGCTGTCCGACAATGCCAAGAAAAAGGCGCAGATCACCGAACTGCAGGTTTTTGTGAGCCGTTTCAGCGCCAATGCCTCCAAGGCAAAACAGGCCACTTCCCGTGCCCGGCAGATCGATAAAATCCAGCTGGCGGAAGTGAAGCCCTCCAGCCGGGTGAGCCCTTACATTCGCTTTAACCAGGAAAAGAAACTCTATCGCCTCGCGCTTGAGGCCCGGGGCTTGAGCAAGGGATACACCGGTAAACCCCTGTTCAGCAAGCTCGACCTGCAGGTCGAAGTGGGTGCCAGGGTCGCCATCATCGGCGCCAGCGGCATCGGCAAAACCACCTTGTTGAGCACTTTGCTGGGCGCGCTTGAGCCGGATGCCGGAATGCGCAAATGGTCGGAAAATGCCGATATCGGCTATTTTGGCCAGGAGCACAGTGCGGACTTCGAGCAGGACATGGACCTGTATTCCTGGATGGCGCAGTGGGGCAAGCCGCAGGATGACGAGCAGGTACTGCGCGGTACACTGGGGCGCCTGTTGTTCGCCAACCACGAAATCAATAAATCGGTCAAAGTCATCTCCGGTGGCGAGCAGGCCCGCATGCTGTTTGGTAAACTCATGCTGCAAATGCCCAACATCCTGCTGATGGATGAGCCCACCAATCACCTGGACATGGAGTCCATCGAAGCGCTTAACCTCGCGCTGGATAACTACCCCGGTACCCTGTTTTTCGTCAGCCACGACCGCGAATTCATTTCCTCGCTGGCCACCCGCATCATCGAAATCACCGCCGATGGCGTGATTGATTTCAAAGGCAGCTACGATGAATATCTGCGCAGCCAGGGCATCGAGGGATCTGACCGCCAACGCGCGGTAAGTTAGCGAACCAGATTTCTTTTGTGCGGGCGGTGTGGTTTTTAAATCTATTCAACAGGCAATGAGAACGCCACAAAAGCATTTCCTACAGGATTTTCCAATTCGCCGCCCGTGGCTGGAACCAGGAGAAACTGCCTCCCGTCCACCATGTAGACCGTGGGCGGCGCAGATCCCATAAACGGAAGTTCGTGACTCCACAGCTCTTGCCCGGTCTTTTTGTCAAAGGCCCTAATCAAATTGTCCGTGGTACCTGCTATAAATATCAAACCGCCACCGGTCACTACAGGGCCACCCAGGTTTTCAGTTCCTACGGTTGCAAAACCTCGCTCTTCCAGTAATTTGTCTTTTCCCAATGGGACTTTCCAAATTATCCGGCCGGTATTCAGATCAAGCGCATTGAGCCAGCCCCAGGGAGGTTTGTTGGCGGGGTAGCCCTCGTTGTCCGTGAACACGCGCCAACCGGTGAAATGGAATTGAGCAGGAATAGTGTTTTGTAGCGCCAGCAATTGCTGATTCACCTCCGGCTTCACCGACTGGATGTATTCCACCACGTCGTCAATCGTGGCCGGTTGCAGGTGGCTAAATCCCGGCATGTTACGTATCCCCTGGTGGACAGTCTGCCGAATAAAATCTTCTGACCGCCGCTCCTCAATGCCATACAAAGCCGGGTTGACATCAACACCTTGCAGTCCGGAGCCGTGGCAGGCCGAACAATGCTCGATGTATGATTTTCGCTGGCGTGGGTAAGGCAACTTGATTTGATCCAGCCCGGCTACATTCACCACCCGAATTCGCCAGGGCACGTCGTTTGAGCTCACGTACAGTATATGAGTATAGGGGTCCACTGCCCCCCCCGGCCACTCCGCGCCACCCCCAATCCCGAAGAAAATGCTATCTTTCCCCTCCGCAAACGCCGGGAAAAATCCCGCATTCGACTGATCAAAAACCTTCCTGGAAAACGCATAATTTTCCGGCCCAAGATCGGTCAAGTCATCCGCCACAAACTCCTGTTTCGAAAACGGTTCCGGTAACTCCACGTCTGGTTGATACTCTGCCGCGTGCTCGCCTTGAAGTTTGGCGTCCGGAGCACGTCTCAATCTCCACGGATATATGGGTTTGCCGGTTACGCGATCCAGTAAAATCGTATTGCCGTGTTTAGTGACGGCCACGACTACATCGAATACCACACTGTCACGCACAATCTGGGTAAGTATCGGGGGGGCAGGAACGTCTTGGTCCCAAACGTCGTGAGCAATTTCCTGAAATGACCAGACAATATTTCCATTACGTACGTCGATTGCCAGCAGACTGTCGGTATTTTTGTTGTCTCCAGGGCGGCTGACGCCAACGAAGGCAGGCTTTGGATTGCCGGTGGACACAAATACCAAACCGCGTTCCTCGTCCACAGAAATCCCTGACCATGGATTTGCGCCGGAGTAGGTGCTGTCAACAGTCTCGGCGCTGCGCGGTAATGGCTCCAAAAGCGGGGTAATCCACCGGACTTCGCCGGTGACGACATCCAATCCCTCTACTTTGGCAGTACCACGAACAGGATAAATAATCGTGCCTTTTGCAATAGCCGGAGCGACCAAACTTTGACCGTCTCTGGCAACAACACCATTTTTGCCGAACTGAGTGACTGGTTTGCCATCAAGAGACAAAGCATATAAATTATTCCCCGACGCGAAATAAATTCTGGGTCCCGTGGAGCCGTTTCCAGGCCAGCTAACCAGGCCCCTTATCGCGGGTTTCCCTTCGGTCTGGAATCGCCACTGTTCTTTCCCTGTCGCCCCATCCAAAGCTACTATGTAACTCCCTGGAATTGGAAGAATCACCATGCCTTTGACAAAAATCGGGTTGGCCTGAATAACGTCGGGATACTCTGATCTGTATGTCCACGCGACTCTCAGTTTTGCTACGTTAGAGCGATTTATTTGCGCGAACGAGGAATAACGGTTTGACATGGCATTGGCATTGCTTCTCGACCAACTTTCAAAATAACCCGGCTCAATCAACGACTCCGACCGGGTGAGTTCCGAGCTTTTTGCTGGATCTAAAGTCTTATAGTTTGGAGGTATTGACGTTGGGGCTAATGTGGCGCCAAACAGCAAGCCTGCGGACAGCACGGTTAAAAAGTATTTCCCTGCTTTCCAATGCTTGTGGGTGTTTTGAAACATGAGTGACGGAAGTATTAAGGCACAATTCGTTAAAATCAAGAATAATAGCTCACCAACGTAAAGCGGTTATCGTTAGCGATGCTACGCTTTAGTCCCGGCCGTAAAAAGAATATCGGCTGGCAGCCGTCGGCACCCTGTCCCCAACTAATAGAATGTCGCAGTCATTGGTTTATACTTCCTACACATAAAGGGGGTCAAAATGCCAAACGCGACCAGCACGTCCAAACGGGTTTTCGTAGTTGACGACAGCACCATGGCCGTCGCTGTCACGGTCCGGCTCCTGAAAGATGCAGGTTATGATGCCGAAGGCCAGATTGGTTCGGCTGATGCGATGGAGCGTATCCGCGAGTTAAAGCCGGATTTTGTCATCAGCGATGTCATGATGCCGGGCATCAACGGTTTTGAATTGCTCAATATGATTCGGGGCAATGACAACCTCGACCACGTGCGCATCATCATGGCTTCGGCCAAGGCCTACGAAGCAGATCGCTTAAAGGCGAAGAAGCTGGGCGCAGACGGCTACATCATCAAGCCGTTCACCCTGGAAAAGTTCGAAGTCATCGTAAACTCCCTGGGCACCATGACCCTCTCGGCCTGGGGCGTGCGCGGAACTTTGCCCATGCCGCAGGAAGGGTACATTCGTTACGGTGGAAATACCTCGTGTTACTCATTGCAGTATGCACCGGACCGGCACCTGGTTTTTGACGCCGGCACCGGTATAAAAAATTGTGGCACCGCCCTGATGAAAAGCGGGTCGGCGCGCATGACGGTCGACCTGTTCATAACTCACCCGCATTGGGATCACATCAATGCCTTTCCCTTCTTTACCCCGCTGTATGTCACCGGGAATGCCGTGCGGGTTCACGGGGTTGCCCAGGATGAACTGGGTTTCGAGCAGTTGATGGTGGCCCAGATGGATGGGGTTTACTTTCCCGTCACCGTGCGGGAATTTGGCGCCCATGTGACTTTCCATGAAATTGGCGAGCAGCAAGTCGCGATTGATGGCATCAGCGTGCGCAGCATGCTGTTGAAGCATCCGGGACATTGCCTCGGCTACCGCGTGGATTACGCGGGCAGGAGCTTTTGCTACATCACCGACAATGAGCTTTACCTGCAGAATTCCGAATTTGCTGACGAAGAATTCATGCACAACCTGGCCAATTTTTGCCGCGGCGCCAACGTGCTGGTACATGACTGCACCTACTTCGACAAGGAGTATGCCAGCAAGGTGCACTGGGGCCATTCATCCCTGAGCGAGGTATGCCGCCTGGCGCACCTGGCCGAGGTGGAACGCCTGTGGATCCACCATCACGACCCCGACCAGGCGGATGAGGATATCGCGCGTAAATTGGAGTTCTGCGAGGGCGTACTGCAAAGCCTGGGGAGCAAAACCATCGCCGTGCTGCCGCAGGAAGGAATGAGCGAGCTGGTATAGGTATTTTTTCTCTGGCCATCATTAAAAATGGCGCGCATTGTGCAGGAAGCACAGGTGCCGCGAAGCACAGGGATGTGCGAGAGCGGCCCCGGAGAGCAAGATCGGAAATAGTGGCGCGCCCGGAGAGATTCGAACTCCCGGCCACCTGGTTCGAAGCCAGGTGCTCTATCCACTGAGCTACGGGCGCTGGATTGCTGGTGTTTGCGGATCGCCAATGTATTCTTCTTCACCATTGCCCGCAAGTCGTTAGCTTTATTGAGATCGAATTTCCGGTGCGGGCTGACTTATACTGTGCCGTGCCTGTTCGGCGTTTGCTAATACCTGGATGGTTCCTCAGAAATGATAATTAGTCTGCACTGCGCCCTTACAAGTCAATACTTGCGAACGGATCGCGCCGCACCTAGTGTCCCTGGACCACTTGCGCTACCGGGCCTGATGCTTGCGGCATTGCTGTCCCTGGTCAGCACGCAGTTGCAGGCGGCATTACAATTTTCCGAGGTATCTGTCGCGGCAGGTGCAGCGGTTGCGCACGGATTTAACAGCCCCTTAGATGAAATTGACGAGTCGGAAAGTGGTGGCGTTGCGGCGGGTGATTATGACAATGACGGAGATATCGATTTGTACGTTGTCGGCGGTACTGCTCACGCCAACCAGTTGCTCAAGAACACCGTGAATGTGGACGGGAAGTTCGTCAATGTAGCCACATTCGCCGGGGTTGCTTTGAACGCATCCTGGAGTTCCGGGCCGGTGTTTGCTGACATTAACGGGGATGGTTGGCAGGATCTGTTGGTGGGCAGCATGCAAGGTGGGGGCTACCACGTATTCATTAATGAGCAGAATGGGACTTTCACTGATGTCAGCGGGTCGTCCGGGATTACCCAGTTGACCAATCAGAATGACATCAGCTCAGGTCTGGGTGACGCTGACAATGATGGTGACCTGGACCTGTTCATCGGCCACCACAGCTTCAACCCCCCCAGCCTGATCAGGAATCACTTGTGGGTGAACGACGGGGCAGGCGTTTTTACTGCCGCCGACATCAGCAAGGGTACCAATGTTTTTGGCTCTTCTGACCTGAGCTTCTCCGCCACCTTCGTTGACATCAACAAAGACCGCTGGCAGGACATCCTGGTGAGCGCTGATAGCAGAAAAACTACAGTGTTCAAAAACGATGGGGATGGAACGTTTACCGATGTGACGCCCGCCGCCATCAACGATGAGAACGGCATGGGCTCGGCCGCGGCTGATTTTGATAACGACGGGGACATCGACTGGTTTGTAACGAGCATCCATAGTCACCCTGACCATCTTGGGCCTGGTGATGATTTCGTGAACAAGACCGGAAACCGCCTCTACATCAACAATGGCAGCGGCACCTTTAGCGAGACATCTGCCGCCGCCGGAGTCCGGCCAGGGTATTGGGGCTGGGCTGCCTGTGCCGCGGATTTTGATAACGACGGCTGGCTGGATCTGTTTCATGTCAATGGCATGTACCCTGTTGGGTCCCTGCCGGATTATTACCTCAGTGACCCTTCGCGCCTGTTCATCAATGATCACGACGGCACGTTTACCGAGCGCAGCGCGGCGGCCAGCCTGGTGGATACCGGCCAGGGGCGCGCCATCGTGTGCTTCGATTATGACAACGATGGCGACATCGATATTTTTGTTTTCAACGCCGGGCAGACCAGCCGCCTGTACCAGAACACATTGACGAATAACCCGGGCTGGCTGCAGGTTGATGTTGCTGTGGAAACCCCGGGCAAGACCATAGCCGGTACCCTGATCGAGGTGGTGACAGGCTCCATCACCCAAACCCGGCAAATCACGGTAGGCAGTAATTTGATGTCGCAAAACCCCTTGCGCCAGCATTTTGGGCTGGGTGGAGCCGTAACTATCGACCAGATAAAAGTAACCTGGCCTTCCGGCACGCAGCGCATACTGACCA
>SHZL01000112.1 GCA_009692275.1 Lysobacterales bacterium
ATTGATGGCATGCTCAGCGACCTGGACCCGCATTCGGCATATTTGCCGGACCGGGATTTTCAAGAGCTGGAAAACCTATCCAACGGAGAGTACGTTGGCATCGGCATTGATGTTGCCATTGAAAACAGTCGGGTGGTGGTAAAGAAGGTGATTGTGCCAAGCCCGGCGGACGCGGCAGGTATCCAGCCAGGGGACTGGATTACCTCCGTTGCCGGTATTGAGGTCAAGGGACAACCGCTGCAGGAATCAATAGATCGCTTGAGCGGACCACCGGGTTCAACTATCGAGCTGTCGGTTTACAAGGCTGGAGCGAAGGCCAAAAAGCTTACGCTCAAACGCGACTACGTGAAACTCCCCGTACTGGACTTCAAGCTTCTGGATAAAGACTACGGCTATTTCCGGCTGGTCTACTTTCATCGTGACTCGGCCGTGGATTTCAAAAATGCATTGGATTCGATCCAGTCTGGCGGCATCAAGCTTTATGGCTTGATTCTCGACCTGCGTGACAACCCCGGCGGAGTCCTGCAGCCGGCCATAGACCTGGCTGATGGTTTTCTCGACCAGGGCGAGATTGTGTCCGTGCGTGGCAGGAATGGGGACATGCAAAACGTTTTTTCCGCCCGGCAGGGGCAATGGCTGCCTGGCGTTCCAGTAGTGATACTGGTGGACCGGGGCACGGCTTCGGCATCGGAGGTCCTGGCTGGCGCGCTACAAGACCAAAAACGGGCCGTGATTGTCGGGGAGCGCACATTTGGCAAGGGCTCGGTACAGTCTGTATTACCCCTGAGAAATGGTGCCGGCCTCAAGCTCACAACCGCGCGCTACTATACGCCTTCAGGGAAGTCCATCCAGGCACAAGGCATCCAGCCAGACCTGGTCGTCGCAAGCGCAGTGGAAGTCGCTGTAACGGCTGATGATCGCCTGCTGGAGGCGGATCTTGACCGCCACCTCGAAAACCCCGGGCAGGCTGAGCCGCAGGAGAGCGCTGCGCCCGTGGACGCAACAGAGGATTACCCGCTGTTTGAAGCCCTGAACCTGCTTCGGGCCAATCGGATCATGGCCGGAAATGAAATTCCAATATTGAAATAGTGGCGGTAACAATGAACAAACGTGTGCTCGTTCCACTGGCCTCCGGTTGCGAAGAACTGGAAGCGGTTACTATCATTGACCTGTTGCGGCGAGCTGGAATAGAAGTCGTTGTAGCTGGTCTTGACGAGGGAGTTGTTACGGCCAGCAGGGGGGTGCGCCTGCTGCCGGACACAACGCTGGATGATGCCCTGAAACAGGAATTTGATATGGTCGCCCTGCCCGGTGGTCTGCCTGGCTCCGATAACCTGGCCGCCGATCCGCGTATTATCGAAGTGCTGCAAAAGATGAGCGAATCCGGTCGCTTTGTCGGCGCAGTTTGCGCAGCACCCAAAGTCCTGGTGAGAAGTGGCGTACTGGAAGGGAAATCGGCAACAGCGTATCCCGGCGTCCTGCAGGCTGAACACCACCCCATGATCAGCGGCGATCCCGTCATCCGCGATGGACAAATCATCACTTCCCGCTCCGCAGGAACAGTCATGGACTTTGCCCTGGAACTTATTGAGGCGTTAAGCGGCGCCGAAACCCGGCAGACAGTTGAGGCCAGCCTGAAACGAAACTAGCCCGCAAATCGGGGCTTTTTTCAAAGGCTCAGGACTGGGACCGGTTGGGGGGTGAAAGAGGAAACGGGGTTACCTTCTCTCCGGACTCACGATCCCGGATAAGGCACTTGCCGCGCTTTTCCACTTCCTCGATGCGCAGCACGCTTTGTATCGGAAGATGCAGCACCTTGGCTCCCGCAAACTCCTGGCGCATTTTTTCTTCGGTTGGATCCACGACGAGGCCCTCGCCTGTTTCAAATACCAGTTCGGATACCTCTATGAATCCCCACAGTCCGCTGGAACCGACGCTTTCGCTAAAAAGCTCATACACCCTGCCGTGATTCAAAAAAATGACCTTATAAAGCGCTTTACCTGCCATATCTCATCACCCGTGTTTGCCTCATCGCTATGCTCTTACTATGCTCTTAATTGCGCGAAGGCGCGGTACAACAACGCAATACTGAGCCCCAATGCAAAGCCCGCAAGGTGCGTCCACCACGCAACTGCTGCATTAATGGGGCCGAAAACGGTATAAAGCAACTGTAGTGTAAACCATGAGCCGATCACCAGTAGCGAAGGAACCTGGGCAAACTGAAGGTACAAACCCAGCGGCAAGAACAAACCGATGCGGCGGGAAGGAAACAAGCCAAGATAGGCACCAACGACCGCTGATATTGCGCCACTGGCGCCAATGACCGGCGCTTGCAAATTTCCCAGCTGCAGGGCGACTATGGCATTGGCCAGTGCCCCTCCGGTAAGGAATAGGGCAATCATCCCCGAAGTCCCCAACCTCTGCTCTACCGGGATACCGAATACCCACAGATAAGCCAGGTTACCAAGCAGGTGCAACCAGCTGGCATGAAGAAAGATTGCACTTAAAAGCGTCCACGCCGGGTAATTCCACCAACTCCCGGGGGACTGGAAAAACAATGCAGACACGGCTCGAGGCTGCATGCCGCCAAGGTCAATCATGGCTTGCTGCAACATGGGCGAAATCAGGAAATACAGAGTCAGCAGCAACACGCAAACCAATGAAAAGCCAACGGTCGCATAAGGTCCCCCCGGCCGGGATTCCGACCAGTTGGTGACAATTCCGCCGCTCATAAGCGTTCCAAACGCCTAGCTCTTTACCTGGAAACGATAATCGCGGAAAGTGAAAATAGCGCGATCGCGTTGAATTTCTTCCACCACCAGGCCATCACTGACTTCATCTTTTTCCCGCAATCGTTTCCCGTTGATCAAGAGGAAACGGTCCTGCGGCTTTTCCGAATACACCAGGACCGTAATCCGCATTTCCGGCATGCTTTCCCGCAAGGACTGCGGTATCTGCCAATAACTGATGGGCTCCGTAGCATAGGGCTGCAGCTGATCGGCTTCCGGGCGGGCTGCAACGTCAGATTCGCTCAAATCCTCAACCAGTGCAGCGATGGGTTCCTCGCCTGCTGGCAATGCGGGTGCCGCTGCTTCTTCACCTGCAGCGGCAGAAATTACGCTAACCGCCTGCTCGCTCCGAAGTTTTCGGCTGGTGCTCAATGCTTGTTCACTTTCGACCCGCGCGCCTGCAACGGCTGTCGACCCGGGCTCTGCGGCGAAATCCTTGACGGGCGTCGTTGGCGGGGGAACTTCCGGGCTGTTCGCCAGGCGGTCCAAACTCTCCTGGGTTGTCTCTGCCTTCACCGGAATATCTGTCGGCAGGGGTTCGATCGCGGCAACAGTCGGCCCCGGAACTGGCTCGGGGTTATGAAACTGTGCAGCGCCGATCCATGCAATTGCCCCGGCAGCCAGCAGCAGCATCACGGCTGGAATCCAATTGCGCCGCTCATCCACAGCCATGTCTGCATTACTCTCGGGAGTTTGCAGAGTAGGCGTTGCTCCCAACCGGCGTTGCTCTTCTGATTTCCTGAGTGCATCCAGCAGGATTGACATATTCAGTAACCCTCATCCAGATTCACCGCAAGGCGGGGTTCAATAATAGTTGGCGCCATCAAGTACAGCAGTGTCTGGGGTCCGACGATTCCATCCGGAATCAGCCCCTGGCGGCGCTGAAAATCAAACAGCCAGGATTCGAAACCTGCGTCAAACTGGTCTGCACCCGTCCAGGGCGGGTCAGCGCGTGCAGCCATTTGCATAACGATTTTCACGGCGGCCCCCGCCTCTCCCCGCTGGACCTGCATCGGCCAGTCCGGTGCTTGTGGCCAGGCAACGATGTATTCGCCCAACCATTTATTATCTATAGTCTTGCGGTCGATAAGCCTTTGTTCGGCAGCGATCCCCACCAGCAGTCGATCTTCGTCCATTCCGGTCAACATCAGCTGGTACTCAAGGTCATCCTGCAGGACCAGAACTACCGGCAGGCCGAGGCGCTGAATTTTGCCCCAGTTTCCCTGGATGTGCAGGCACGCATAGCCAGTTCCGGGCTGGCCATCACAAGCGGCACGGAGTGCATTCACCCTTTTGCCATCCTGCCAAACGTCCGCCAGACCCTGCCAGGACAGCACGCTTTGTTCAGCCAGCCACCGCGCGTCCAACCCGGCTGGAACAGCGGTAGGAGGCGCCAGTGCCAGTGGGGGTACGGCTGTTGGCGTAACCGCATTGGTGGTGTCTTCCCCGACCGCCAGTTGCACCTTGTCGGCCACAAGGCTGTCTGCCGGCTCATGGTTTGGCACCACCGGCTCCAATGTTTGCGGTGCAGGCACAGTTTCTGCAGAACCTACGTTCTGAACGGGCAAAGTGGCAGCGGGCTTGGCCATGTCCGCGTCACTTGAGGCCTGATTTGCTCCATCGCCGGATCCATTCGGCGCCTGGATTTTCAGATTCAAGCCGGGCAGGCTCCATAGGGATAAGAAAACGACAAGTAACAGCATCACCGCAGCCACGGCAATCAGCCCAGGCCGGCGATTCCCCTGCATGCGCGCTTCGCTGGGTTGCACTTCGCTCGCGGCCGCATGAACCAGACGGGCATTTACCTTGGGGGTTTCGAGCGCATAGGCTCCCGCCAACGCGCGATCAGCAATGATGTTGATCAACCGTGGTATGCCGCCTGAGCGCTGATACAAGGCCCTCATAGCTGAACGATTAAATGGATTGTGCTGCGCACCCGCGACCTGCATGCGGTGCCGCACGTAAGCGACGGTTTCTTTCTCGTTGAGTGGCGTCAGGTGGTACCTGGCCGTAATGCGCTGTGCAAGTTGCCGCAGGTTCTGGCGCTGGAGTAACTGGCGCAGCTCAGGCTGGCCCAGGAGCACCATTTGCAGCAGCTTGTGCTTGGCAGTTTCAAGATTTGTCAGCAACCGCACCTGTTCCAGGGCGTCGGGACTCAAATTCTGAGCTTCATCTATTACAACAACTACCCGCCGGTCGTGAGCATGATGATGTAAAAGGCATGCATTAAGCGCATCCACCAGCTCCTTGCTGCTCTCACGTATGCCATCGATATTGACGTCCAACTCCTCGCAGATTGAGAGCAGAAGTTCCCTGGGAGTGAGCATGGGGTTGAGAATGAGCGCAATGATGGTGTCCTCCGGCACCTGTTGGAGGAGACAGCGACACAAGGTGGTCTTCCCCGTTCCAACTTCACCGGTCAACTGAACGAAACCACCTGCGCCACCTTTTCCTACGCCGTACAACAGGTGTGCCAGGGCATCCCTGTGCACTGCGCTGAGGTAGACGAACGCCGGGTCTGGCGTTATCGAGAAAGGCGCTTCAGTCAGACCAAAAAACTGCAGATACACGTCGTTATCCCGGGCTGTGGTGAATTAAACGCATGTGGAACTATTCCTCCAGCGCCAGCAAACTGGCGTTTCCGCCAACTGCTGCCGTATTAATGGTCAATGTTCGCTCCGTGGCAAACCTGAGCACGTAATGTGGACCTCCCGCTTTGGGCCCGGTTCCGGAAAGCCGCTCTCCGCCGAAAGGTTGGACCCCCACAACAGCACCAATCATGTTGCGATTGACATAGCAATTACCTGCCCTGATCCGGCTGGAGATATATGCCTGCGTTCTGTCAATTCGGCTGTGTATGCCCAGAGTCAATCCATAGTCAGCGGCATTGATTTCATCAATTACCTTGTCAAGCTCGCGAGAGCCATAGCGCACTATATGCAAGACGGGGCCAAATACCTCCTTGTGCAGCTGCGCCATGCCATCAATTTCAAAAGCGCAGGGCGCAAAGAAATGACCATCAAGCGTGGGTGGCAGCGTAACACGAGCGACCAGCCTCGCCTCTTTCTCCATTCGTTGCACGTGATCCTGAAGCAATTTCAAAGCATCCTGATCAATCACGGGACCTATGTCAGTGGATAGTTTGCGCGGGTCTCCAATGACCAGTTCCTGCATCGCACCATTCAATAACTGGATTACGTGATCAGCCATGTCTTTTTGCAAATACAACACGCGCAAGGCTGAGCAGCGCTGGCCCGCGCTCAAAAATGCACTCGAAATGACGTCTTTGACCACTTGCTCAGGCAAAGCGGAGCTGTCTACCAGCATGGCATTTTGTCCGCCTGTTTCTGCGATCAAGGTGGCCAGAGGGGCATCACGAGCAGCCAGCGAACGGTTGATCAGCCGCGCAGTTTCCGTAGAGCCCGTGAACGCAACGCCATCGATCCGCGGATCTGAAGTAAGTCTCGCACCAACCGTCGCACCATCTCCCGGAAGCAGTTGCAGCGCAGCCACGGGCACACCAGCCTGGTGTAGCAGACGCGTTGCAAACGCAGCAATCGCTGGAGTTTGTTCAGCGGGTTTTGCCAGAACGGTATTTCCTGCCGCCAGGGCCGCAGTTACCTGGCCGGTAAAAATAGCCAGTGGGAAATTCCATGGGCTGATGCAGGCAAATACACCTTTGCCATGCAGCGACAGTTCGTTCGATTCGCCCGTCGGTCCGGGCATGAGCATGGGTTGACTGAAATGCTCCCTCGCCTGCAGCGCGTAGTAACGGGCAAAGTCCACTGCCTCGCGCACCTCGGCAATTGCGTCCCGGATGGTTTTCCCGGCTTCCCGCGCACAGAGCACCATGAGTTCAGGCAGGTTTTGTTCCATCAGATCTGCTGCCCTGTCCAGCATATCCGCACGGGTGCCGGGGGGCACCCTGTTCCAGCCAGGGGCATAATCACGCGCAGCGGCAATCGATTTCTCGATTTGCTGCTCACCTGCCTGGGTAACAGTTCCCACTATGTCTGATAATTGGGCCGGATTGAGCATGTCTGAACGCGCGCCTGGCTGCGTAATCAGGGACAAAGCGAGTATGGGTTCAACATCCCAGCGCCGACCGGCAAAGCGCTGCATTTGCTCCGCCAGGGATTCAACCGACAACTCATTGGCCAGATTCACGCCGCTGGAATTTTTTCGTTGCGGTCCGTAAAGGTCGCGGGGTAAAGGTATTCCAGCATGCGCCACCGGCCGCGTGTTTTGCACCTTCAGAATCGGATCTTCTGCGACCTCGGATGCAGGCAGGGATTCATTGACAATCCGGTTTACAAACGAGGTGTTCGATCCATTTTCCAGCAATCGCCTGACCAGGTAAGGCAGGAGATCTTCATGACTACCAACGGGTGCGTAGACCCTGCAGGCATGCCGATATCCCGGCGCCTCCATGACCGCGCCATAAAGGTCAGCCCCCATGCCGTGCAAGCGCTGAAACTCGAAATCCAGCCGGTTACCCGCCAGTTCCGTGATCACGGCAATGGTATGGGCGTTGTGTGTCGCGAACTGTGGGAAAAATGCCTGCCTGTCTGACAACAAGGCCCTGGCGCAAGCAATGTACGAAACGTCCGTGTTCGCTTTACGCGTGAACACCGGATATCCGCCGAAACCTTCAACCTGCGCATACTTGATCTCGGAATCCCAGTAGGCGCCTTTGACCAGCCGCACGGGGATGCGACGCCCATGGCGGTGTGCCAGATCTGCAAGGAAGTCAATTTCGGGAATTGCACGCTTTTGGTATGCCTGTAGCGCAAGGCCGAACCCGTTCCAGCCGGCGAGTGCTGGCTCGGCAAACACGCGGGAAAAAACGTCCAGGGTGAGCAGCAACCGCTCCGCTTCCTCGGTGTCGATGGTCAAAGCCATACTGTTGTCTTTTGCCAGTTGTGCCAGTTCCAGCAGGCGCGGCGCAAGTTCCCTTACCACACGCTCTGCCTGGGCAAACTCAAACCGCGGATGCAAAGCCGACAACTTCACCGAAATACTGGGAGCCGAGTAAATGCTGTCTGCCTGGTTGCTTCGGCCAATTGTGCCAATGGCATTGCAATACGCTGCCATGTAGCGATCTGCATCCCGGCTTGTCAGGGCAGCCTCGCCAAGCATGTCGAAGGAATAGTGGTACATGCGATTGTCTTTCTTGCGCGAACGCTCGATGGCTTCTGCGATGGTGCGCCCCATGACGTACTGGTATCCCATGATTCGCATAGCCTGCCTAATGGCACCGCGAACCATGGGCTCTCCGCTCCGGTTGATCAGTCGGCCCAGCGCGGCCGAGAAGTTGTTGGCGGAATTTCCCGAAAAAGCCACCAGCTTTCCGGTCAGCATCAGGCCCCACGTCGAGGCATTCACCAACACTGACGCGCTCTTGCCAACATGGGACTCCCAATCGGCATCACCCAATTTGTCTGCAATAAGTTTCTCTGCCGTTGCAGAATCCGGGATGCGCAACAGCGCTTCTGCAAGGCACATAAGTACCACCCCTTCTTCCGAAGAAAGGTCGTACTCCTGCATGAAGGCTTCCATGACCCCCTGGTTGGATTTTCTTGCGCGCACTTGGCTTACCAGGAACTCAGCTCTTTGTGAAACCCGCTCAACGGCTTCAGGATCCAGCCTCGCACGCTGCAATAATT
>SHZL01000113.1 GCA_009692275.1 Lysobacterales bacterium
TCATGTCCTTAAGGATGGGAACCTGATTCTGTACGTGGAGGCCGTGGAGAAGGATGGCCGTACCCTGCGAAACATTTTTATTCAGCAAAGGCAGGCGGAACGAGAGCAAATCTGGATTGCGGAGAAGGGCTATTACTGGCTGGATGCTGCGGCAGGCATTCGTTACCTGACTCTTGAAAATGGCCAGATTACCGAGGGTGGGAGTGGCAGTCTTGATTTCGGCATAGTTCGATTCTCGCGTAATGACATTCGGCTTCCGGAGCCGGAGGGTAGTAACAAACCACTGGATGTCAGGCTGCGGCCAAGCACCGAGTTGTTGTTTTCGGGAAATCCGGTGGAGGCCGCGCAAATGCAGTGGAGGATTTCCCCGTCCATTACAATCCTGGTGCTGGGGCTATTGGCCTTGCCCCTGGCGCATTCGGCACCCAAGGAAAACCGGGGTGGACGGATTCTTTTTGCCATCCTGGTTTATGCAGTTTACGCCAATGTTCTGCACATCAGCCGTTCCTGGGTCGAGCGCGGCGTGCTTCCACCCGTGCTGGGACTGTGGTGGGTGCATTTGCTGATGCTTGCGATTGGTGTCATCTGGCTTCGCCGCCTGAGCAACCGGGTCGGGGGAGGGTAGCCCCTTGGTGAAATTGGTCGATCGCTATCTCGGCAAGGCATCCATACAGGGTGTGCTCCTGGTTTGGCTTGGGTTGACCGTGCTGTTCGTCCTGTTCTCGCTGTTGCAGGAAATGCGTTCTGTGCAAAACCAGTACACCGCCGGTGATGTGTTCTGGGTGATTATGTTGACCATTCCGCGAATGGCGTACCAGATTTTTCCCGTCGCCGCACTGCTGGGAGCGTTGCTGGGTGTGGGAGGGCTCGCCGCTTCGAATGAACTGGTAGTGTTTCGCACCTCCGGCGTCTCCAGGCTGAGGTTGTCTGCAGCAGCACTGGCCGGGGTCCTGCTGCTGACCGTTCCTGCGATCATTATCGGGGAGTGGGTGGCGCCACCCGCGGAGCACCAGGCGCGAGCCTTCAGGCTGAGTGAAATCGTAGGGCGGGCCATCATCGGAGGTCCACGGGGAGTGTGGATGCGCGATGGAGCCGATATCGTCAACATCCAGCTGCCGCTGCTTTCAGCCAATCGCGGTGAGCAATCCGTGGCATTCAATGATGTAGTCATTTACAGCTTTACTGACCAGGTTGACCTGAAGTCCATTACGCGCGCTGCCAGCGCCGTTCACAGCGGTGAAAACTGGACACTCAATGACGTCAGCGAGGTGTCTTTTACCCGGGACGGTGCATCGGTGCACAAAGTGGCGCAACGCGGTTGGGCAACCGAAGTGAAACCGGAGTTATTGGATTTCGCGGTTACGCGGCCCCAGCACCTGTCGTTACGCTCCCTGGTGGGCTATCTTGCTTACCTCAAGGAAAACGGATTGGATGACACGGTATACCGGGCGGCGTTATGGGAGCGGCTTGTTTTCCCGTTGACCGTGATTGCGCTGGTACTTGCCGGGATGCCCTTCGTTTTCGGATCTGCTCGCAGTCACAACGCCGGTGTGCACCTGTTTTTCGGCATGATTCTGGGGGGCGTATTCATGGTCATTGACCGAATGGCAGAGAATTTTGGCGAAGCCTATGCGGTGCCTGCAGTGTTGAGCCATGTTCTGCCGTCGCTGATACTGGCAATAGCCGCGATCGTGGCGTTGCGGCGCACAGCTTAGCAGGGGGCTCCTGGAAGTGGGGTCAGGCGGAGGGTCCGGTCCGGCACAGGCGACTTCGACTCCAGCGGTCATGCCAGGCGCGGTGCTCCCGGTCAAAGATTGACCAAATGTAACCTGCTCCCAACGGTAAGGCCGAGACGAAGGACACAGCAAATCGAAGCCCGCTCTGAACCCAACCCACAGGCTGTGCATTGTCGCTGACCAGGTGCACCCGCCATGCGCGCATACCCAAGGTTAACCCGCCGTGTTGCCAGCACCAGGCAAGATAGAGGAACCACACGGCGAGCAGATACAGGCTGTAGCAGACGTCCTTTCCGGCCGTAAGCGTGGCTGGATGAATCAATAAGGCCAGGCCGGTCGCGAACATCATGAGAGCAAGGATTACCACAGCATCGTATAACATGACCAGCGTTCGGCGCACAAAACCGCAGGCCACGGGGCCTGTTTCGTGCCGGTCCAGCGTGAGTTCAGGTGGTTTGGTCCCGGGCTTGGCCGACATCAGAATGTTTTCAGCTGCAACGTCAGGACATTATCCCTGATTTCTGTTCCCGACAGAGCAAAGAACCGTTTCAGCCTCGGTGCGCCGGTTACGCGCACTTTCGCAGTTAGCCTGGTCTGGTATGCTTGAAGCACCAGAAATCAGACGTGCATTTGCCACCCGTCACTGGGTTGGAGAGCGGTTAATTACAACATCAAGGCCAATACGGGAGCGGAAGAGCGGGAAGACTGGTCCTGGCGCGCCGCGCGAGGGGTTTCCTCTGGCTCAATCCGAGGCAGGGTTGATTGACCGCTTTCTGGATGCCGTTTGGGCTGAGAGGGGACTGAGCAAGAACACGCTGGACTCCTATCGGTATGATCTGCAGTTACTGGCGGTTTACCTGCAGGCCCGCACTCTGGGCCTGGAAACTGCCGGACGGCAAGACATACTCGGTTTTCTCGCAGCGCAAGTGCAGCAGGGGCGTAACCCCCGTTCCCTGTCGCGCTACCTTTCCGGGTTCCGGCAATTTTACCAGTGGCAACTGCGTGAAGGTCGTCGCACGGACAATCCCTGCGTCCTCATTGAAAGCCCCAAACTGGGCAGGGGCTTACCCAAGGCATTGAGCGAGGGGCAGGTTACGGCGCTAATTGAAAGCCCGGATACCAGCCAGGCTCTTGGCTTGCGCGACCGCACTATGCTGGAATTGATGTATGCCACGGGTTTGCGGGTTAGTGAACTGGTTTCGCTGGAACTTGGGCAGGTGAATCTGAACCAGGGGGTCGTGCGTGTTCTGGGCAAAGGGGGTAAAGAACGCCTGGTTCCGCTGGGAGAGGAGTCCATGTCCTGGTTGCAGCGATATTTGCATGAATCGCGGCCGGAATTGATGGGGCAACATCAATGTGCCCAGGTATTCGTGACTAACCGCAAGGCCGGACTCAGCCGGCAGGCGTTCTGGCATGCCATAAGGCGACATGCACACATTGCAGGTATCACCCATGACGTCTCACCCCACATGTTGCGGCATTCCTTTGCCACGCATTTGTTGAATCACGGGGCGGATCTGCGGGTGGTGCAATTGCTGCTGGGGCATTCAAACCTCTCTACAACGCAGATTTATACTCACATTGCCAAAGAGGGGCTGAAGCAAATGCATGCGCAGCATCACCCGAGGGCTTAACTGTGGCATTTAGGTGCGGTGCGTGACTGTTATATGAGATAATTAATATTGTCCGGGGGGAACTTTTCTTCCCGCGCAGGCTCCGTCAGGCAGGGCCGCCTTCCCGCAAAGGCCGTGCGACAATTCATACAGGAAACGAGACAGGTTATGAAACGTTCAATTCAGATGATAGCGATGCCGGCACTGGCCATGTGTGCTTCTCTTCCGGTTTTTGCACAAGACCAGTTCGAACTGGTAGAGCAGCGCATCCGCACCCTCGCGCCCAATGCGGAATCAATAGCAGTATCCGAGACCCCCATACAGGGTGTTCTGCAGGTGCAGGTAAACGGCGACATTGTTTATGCCAGCGCTGATGGCAAGTACCTCATCCAGGGTCGCATTATTGACATGGATACACGCGCCGACCTTACTGAACAGGCAAAAGCGGTGCAACGCCTGGAGTTGCTTAAAGGCATAGACGAGACCAAGGAGATCACATTTGCGCCTGCTGACCCGGTATACGACCTGACGGTGTTTACCGATGTCGATTGTGGTTATTGCCGTAAGTTGCATTCGCAGATTGCAGAGTACAACCAGCAAGGTATAGCTATTCATTACATGGCTTTTCCCCGGGCGGGGATAGGGTCTCCGTCGTACGATAAATTCGTCTCTGTGTGGTGCGCCGACGACCAGCAGACAGCACTCACCAACGCCAAGGCTGGCAATGATCCTGTTCCGGAGCAGTGTGAAAACCCGGTTGCGGCGCAATACGAGTTGGGCGTCCAGCTGGGTGTCACCGGAACCCCGGCGTTGTTGACGGCAGACGGAACGTTGATTCCAGGCTATGTGCCACCGGCTGATTTGCGCCAGCGACTTGACTCCATGGCCGGAGTTGCAGCTGCCGCAAACTAGCCCGACGGTCGCTTGCTGGAGGCTTGTTGCGCCCGGGCTTTAGAGCCTGGGGGTAGGTATGTTCTGCCGGGCGCGTCTCTGGGTTGACGTACGATCAGCTAATTTTTTGCTTTGGCTTTCGCTTTGGCTTTGACATTGGCTTTGGCATCGGACCAAATAAAAACCGGGAGCACAAACTTGTCCGATTTCACCTGGCTGCTGGGCGAACCTGCTTTATCTGAGTTTCGCAAGACCCGGCTTTCGCTTCAATTGGTGGAACGTTTTGGCCTGGAATGCTCAATCGATTCCCGGTTCGTCTATTTCATAGAGTCCGACACCCCCCTTGCCGTTGCAGATATCAAACGCCTTGGCGACCTCTTGCACGCCAAAAGCAAAGCTACTCTGGACAGCGCTGGCCTGATCCTCGTCGTTCCGCGCCTGGGCACACTGTCGCCCTGGTCAAGCAAAGCAACTGACATTGCCAGCCGTTGCGGGCTGAGCAGTGTCAAGCGCATTGAACGCGGCACCGCCTACTGGATCGGGGGCGCATCTTCCCTGTCAACGGCCGACACACTGGGACTGCATGCGTTGCTACACGACCGCATGACCCAGTCAGTGCTCGATGATGTCGACGCAGCAAGAGCGCTTTTTCTGCATGGATCAGCGCGGCCATTGCGGCACGTTCCCGTCTTGCTTGAAGGCGCAGTTGCACTGAGCCGTGCTGATCGTGAACTTGGCCTGGCATTGTCCGGGCAGGAAATAGACTACCTTGCGGAGGCTTTCAAGCGCCTGGGACGGGACCCCAGCGATGCGGAGCTGATGATGTTTGCGCAGGCCAACTCGGAGCATTGCCGGCACAAGATTTTCAATGCCTCCTGGACCATTGACACAGAGGCAGCGAAACACAGCCTGTTCGACATGATTCGCAATACTCACGCCCTATCGCCCGCGGGAGTATTGTCGGCCTACCACGACAATTCAGCAGTCATTGCCGGCCCGGAAGGCGAGCGGTTCTTCGTGCAGCCTGAGTCCGGGATCTATGGCTGGGTCAATGAAAGCCTGCCATTCCAGATCAAGGTCGAAACGCATAATCACCCTACGGCTATATCACCGTTCCCCGGCGCAGCTACGGGCTCCGGGGGAGAGATTCGCGATGAAGCAGCTACGGGGCGTGGCGCCAGGCCCAAAGCCGGGCTCACGGGATTCTCCGTTTCCCACCTGGATATCCCGGGATATTCGTTTCCATGGCAGCAAGCGCACGGAAAACCTGACCGCATTGCCAGCGCCCTCGAGATCATGCTTGAAGGGCCAATTGGCGGCGCGGCTTTCAACAATGAATTTGGCCGTCCGGCATTGTGCGGCTACTTCCGCACGTTTGAGCAGGAAGTGGGCGGGGTCGTATGGGGTTACCACAAGCCAATCATGATCGCCGGGGGTCTTGGCAGCATCCGCCCGGACATGGTCAAGAAACTGCCGCTGACTCCGCAAGTGGCCATCGTCGTCATGGGCGGGCCAGCAATGCTGATCGGGCTTGGGGGCGGGGCTGCATCTTCTGTTGGCAGCGGGCAAAGCGCCGAAGAGCTGGATTTTGCCTCGGTGCAACGGGGAAACCCCGAAATGCAGCGCCGCTGCCAGGAAGTGATCGATGCGTGTTGGGCACTGGGCGAACATAATCCGATCCTGTCCATCCACGATGTAGGGGCAGGGGGGCTGGCAAATGCACTTCCCGAATTGCTGAATGACGGCGGCCGGGGCGGCTTGCTCGAGTTGCGCGATGTGTTCTCTGCGGACTCGGCTATGTCACCAATGGAAATCTGGTGCAATGAGGCGCAGGAGCGCTATGTACTGGCCATTGATACGGCCGGCCTGACGGTGTTTCAAAATATGTGCCAGCGGGAACGCTGTCCTTATGCACTACTGGGACATGCAACCCAGGAGCGGCATCTGCGCGTAACGGATCGCCAGTTGCAGACGGACGTCGTTGATATGCCGCTTGATGTCCTGCTGGGCAAAACCCCGCGCATGCATCGCATGGCCGAACGTCACGTTATTGCGGCGCGCGAGGCAGATTTTGGCGGGTGGGATATCGCAGCAGCCTTGCACCGTGTCCTGCGCTTTCCGGCGGTGGGCAGCAAGTCCTTTCTTATTACCATTGGAGACCGCTCTGTCGGGGGGTTGGTGGTGCGCGACCAGATGGTGGGCCCCTGGCAGGTACCGGTGGCTGATGCTGCCGTTACTCTTGCCGGTTTCAACAGTGAGTGCGGTGAAGCCATGGCCATGGGTGAGCGAACCCCGCTGGCCGTTGTGAACGGGCCTGCTTCCGGGCGCGTGGCCATTGCTGAAGCCGTGTGCAATATCGCCTGTGCAGCAATACGCGATATCTCTGATATCCGCTTGTCTGCAAACTGGATGGCAGCTGCTGGCGAAGACGGCCAGGATGGCGTGCTGTTCGACACGGTTAAAGCCGTCGGCATGGAATTATGTCCCGACCTCGGTATCGCCATCCCGGTGGGCAAAGATTCCCTTTCCATGAAAACCATCTGGAACGAAGCCGGTAAGCAGAAAAAAGTACAAGCTCCGGTTTCCCTGATTGTGTCTGCATTTGCGCCGGTGAATGATGTGAGCCGATGCCTGACGCCGGAACTCATTCTGACCGGGGGTGAAACCAGCCTCGTGTTGCTTGATATGGGCGCAGGGAAAAATCGACTGGGTGGTTCCGTAGTGGCACAGGTGCATGGCGAATTTGGGCGAGAAGTCCCCGACCTGGACTCACCTGCAGTTTTGCGTGGGTTCTTCGCCGCAATTCAACAACTGAACCGGGAAAACCTGGTGCTGGCCTATCATGACCGGTCGGACGGTGGCCTGGCAGCAACCGTGTGTGAAATGGCGTTTGCTGCGCATTGCGGACTGGAACTGGATTTATGCGTGCAGCGCAGCGAACTCCTGGCGGCATTTTTCGCTGAAGAACCGGGCGCGGTAATCCAGGTGCGGGTCCGCGACTTGCCACGTGCGCATGAAGTCCTCTCGGAGCATAAGGTTTCCAACCTGGCCAGGGAAATTGGCCGGCCGGTCAATGGCGACAGGCTGCGGCTCAGCAGTTTCGATGAAGTAGTTCTCGATGAATCGCTACCGCAGTTGCAGCGTTTGTGGTCAGAAACCAGCCACGCCGTGCAACGATTGCGGGACAATCCGGAATGCGCTGACGCGGAGCTTGACCATGCGTGCGACTGGTCGCGCCCGGGCATGTCGGCGCAGTTAAGCTTTGTCCCTGAACCCGAAACCAAGCTTGGGCCGGCCGCAGCGATGATATCCAGAGGTGCCCGGCCGGCAGTGGCAATCCTGCGGGAACAGGGCGTAAACGGACACGTGGAAATGGCGGCGGCGTTCGATCTTGCGGGGTTTGACAGCGTTGATGTACACATGTCCGACCTGTTTGACGGCAGGCAGGATTTGCATTCGTTCCAGGGTTTTGTTGCCTGTGGCGGCTTTTCATATGGCGATGTGCTTGGCGCGGGCCGGGGCTGGGCGAAGTCCATCCTGTTTGAACCAGGCCTGCGCGAGAGCTTTAGCCGATTCCTTGCCAGGGCAGACCGTTTTGCGCTGGGTGTGTGCAACGGTTGCCAGATGCTGGCCGCCTTGCGGGAAATCATCCCGGGATCGTCGGCATGGCCGGATTTTGTACGCAACCGTTCCGAACAGTTCGAAGCCCGCCTCAGCATGGTCGAGATCGGCCAATCTCCTTCCCTGTTTTTCAAGGGAATGGAAGGGTCACGAATTCCGGTAGCTTCGGCTCATGGTGAGGGGCGGGCGGAATTCTGCTCTTCCGGGGCTGGCTTGGCCGGGGCCGAGAAAGTGATTGCATTGCGCTACGTTGACACCTATGGCCGGGCGACAGAACATTTCCCGGATAACCCTAACGGTTCACTTGGGGGAGTTACTGGCCTGTGTAATGATGATGGCAGAGTCACCATCCTGATGCCGCATCCCGAACGTACTTTGCGGACTGTCAACTTTTCCTGGGCGCCCGGCAACTGGGGCCCGAACTCACCCTGGCGCCGCATGTTCATTAACGCCCGCCACTGGACCGGATAGAAATGCCAATGACTGAGCCAACCGATCCAACAAGCCCTGCGCCAGGCCACGACCTTAATGCGGTTGATGTTCCCAATGCAGATTCCGGGGAGGAGCTGCGACTTAGCGAGCTGCTGA
>SHZL01000114.1 GCA_009692275.1 Lysobacterales bacterium
ATGTACCCATCTATGTCGGGGCGATTGGACCAAAAATGATCGCGCTGGCCGGTGAGTTGGCGGATGGTGTCATGGGCGCCATCTGGGCTGTTCCCTATATCAGGAACGTAGTTATTCCGGGCCTCAAGGCAGGAGCAGCCCGCGCGGGCCGCGACGCGAGCGGCATCGACATCACCCTGGTGATCCCTACCCTCGTTACCGATGATGACCGCTCACTGCACCTGCAGCGCGGCCAGGTCATGCAATTTGCATCTGCTGAGAAGTCTTCGCCGTTTTATCGGGACAACGTCATAGCGGGTGGCTTTGAGAAGGAATACAACGCCATGATGGCCTGCATAGCGAAACGAGATTATGCGGGGGCGCTCAATTGCATTCCGGATGAAATGGTGGATGCGCTTACCCTCACCGGAACCGTTGCCCATATCCGGAAGCGCATGGCGGAAATCTATGCTGCAGGCGTGACCACCATCCAGTTTCACCCGTCCTCACCCAACGGATACTTTCCCCTGTATGAAGGGCATCTGGAGGGCGCGCCTTTCCCGCCGTTCTCCATGGATGAGCACACGAAATCCATTCGCAGGATACTGGAAAACCTCTGAGGGCCGGGTGCAAGCCTCAATGCTGGTTGGTGAATCGAGCTGAGGTCAGGAAAACCCTGAAGTTCGCTTGACTCGGTGGACTTGCGGTGTAGCATTAAAATTAGTGTAACTGCCAAGCGCAGCGCCTTTGATGGCCTGAAGTTTTGCAGGTCCGCCGCACAAGCGGCTTTACTTCAGTAAGGTGTGTAGGTGAATGAAACAACGACATATATGGATGCTGGTGCTATCCGCGGCAATGATCAGCCCGGCGGTTGCACAGCAAACCGTGTCTCCCGCCAAGGGGCAGTCGCCGGAACAGCAGACGGACGACGAAATCGCTTGCTACAACGCGACCGTTGAGCAGATGGGATTCGACCCCGCGGCTCAACCACCACCGCAGCAGGCTTCAGCACCACCGACCACGGCAACCGGCACGACCCGGGAGCCGGTGCACGTGGCGCGGCACGGGGCGCGGTAGCAGCTGAGATTGTTGGCGGGGACGCCTCTCAGGGTGCTGCAGTAGGGGCGGCGGCCAGTCGTTCCCGTAGTCGGCGGGGGAACAGGGCCGCAGAGGACCAGGCCGAGCAGGCTCAGCAGCAACAGGATGCTTTTGACAAAGCACAGATCGCTTGCCTGGAAGGTCGCGGATACACGGTCAAGTAAATTAAGGACGCCGCCGCGTTGCATCTGCAGCACGGACTCTGAGCGCAATGAAAGCCGGGTGCCCAGAGTGTTCGCTTCAGTGTGTAGCAAGGATTTTTTGCCATTTCTGGGCAAAATCGACCCTACTGCAAATCATGACCAGCAAATCACCTGCTGCACACAGGCTCACCGCGTGGTCGAAGGAGTCAACCATGTTGGTGGACGTGGCAATGCGGTCCTCCGGCACATTGTGAGCCAGCAGGCCCTGCTTCAGAATTTCCGGATGGGCGAGGCCGGACGGCCCAATATCCGGCTTTCCCACGCAAAGGTAGTGGTCGAAATGCCCTGCTGCAGCAGCAGCGGCCTGCAACACGGCCGGGACCAGGGCGTCAGGTGATACCCCAAACGACAGGATTTTACGGCCTTTGGTCGGCAACTGGTCGGTAAACCTGACCAGCTGCCGCATGCCGTCGGCATTGTGTGCATAGTCCATCAGCACCTGGAACCTGCCGTTGTCATGCAGATTAAGTCGCCCCGGCAGGGACTCAAAACTCATTTCGAACACTGCCAAGGCGCGGGCGATTGTATCCACATCGATGTCGGCTGCCCAGGCAGCTGCGATGGCGTGCATGGCGTTGCTGACATTGTGACGCGCAATTCCCCCGAACGTGGCCGGAATTGCGGCCACGGCTATGACCGGCCGCGCCTGCTCATGCCCATGCTCATGCTCGTGCAAAACGATCCAGTCCTGCCCCTGCACTTCCTCCACGTTTATCACGTTCACCTCCGCCGAGGTTCGTGTGCGCAATTGCCCGGGGCTGTCATTGAAGGTCGAAAGGTAAATCGCCTTGCCGGTAAGGAACGGAAGCATGGCTATGCAGTTCGGATCATCGCCATTGAGCACCACGGCCTTGGTGGCGCGCTCCAGCAGGGAGCGCTTGACTGCGGCCAATTGGGTCAAGGTGTCGATCCCCTGTAGGCCGAGGTGCTCAGCGGTCACGTTGGTACAAACCGCCACATCACAGCAATCGTAAGCAAAACCCTGGGTAATGATGCCGCCGCGTGCCGTTTCCAGCACGGCCAGGTTAACTTCGCGGTTCTCAAAGACCCTGCAATGCCCGATGAAGGCAGATAAATCGCCAAATTCAATCAGCTCCCGGTCAAGGTATACTCCGTTGGTCTGGGTCATTCCGACGCGCCACCCTGCTGCCTGGGCAATCCTTGAGAGCATGGTGGTGGTGGTGGTTTTACCGTTGGATCCGGTAACGGCGATGACGGGGATAGTGCTTGGCTCACCCGGTGGATAAACCCAGTCCAGGAAGCTTTCAATCGCCTCCCGGCGGCGGGCTTCATTTCCCGACAGTACATGGGTCAATGACGGCGCCGGGTCCAGGTGGATCAGCCGATAGCTTGGTGGCGCTTCCGCCCCGTTCTCAAGCTGAATTTCGTCCCGGCAGAAACGCAGCCACAACAGACCCGTATTGACGGCTTGCGCAATCCGCCCGGCCAGTTCAAGCAGTAGCGGTTCCGGTTCGATGGCGTTACCTTCCCGCGTCGCATGCAACAGCCGCCCGTTGGCAAATACCAGGTCAAGCGCAGGCCCGTGCGGTTCCGGTTCAACCATAACGGATCCATCAGCAAACCCGGGGCGGGCGAACAATGCCTCCAGTGCGGCCTCATCGGCTGCGAGCCAGCCTTCAGGCGCCGCGCAATCACGTTGCACGGGCCAGACCCGCACCGGGTAAGCAATGCGCCTGACCGCGCGCCGCGCTCGGGACAGGGTCGCGCAAGTGGAGAAGTCCATGGCACCCAATGGGCCGGGAACGCCCAATTCGGCCATCAGGCTCCAGATCACTCGCCGGTCCTGCATCAGGCGCAAGCCCGGCCCTGGCCGTTGGATACAAAAGAGCCCATCGAGCAACACCTGCCGACAGGATTGACCGAACATCATGAGCCCGTTGGGTGCTGCCCTGAATTTGGCTTGCACGGGCTCATAAGGATCCCGTTCCAGCCTGAGAACGGGAATGCCCCGCTCACGGGCGGCGGCAAGCAGGTCCAGAACGTCTGGCGAAGCGACCAGTTTACGCGCCGGCTCCAGCATGGCCTCGATGCTGTGCTCAAGCGAGACCGGGGGATCATTATAAATCGCCTCCCACTTCAGATCCGCACAAGCCTCCGCAAGAATGCGCATGGAAAGGTCGCCCGCCAGGCAACCGGTGGAAGGATCATCGTGTTCAAAAATCAGCGAGAAGCGGCTCTGATCGGGGAGCGCCTCCGGGTCCTGCAGAAAATCTTCAAACTGTACTTTGAGCCCGGCCAGGCGCTGCAAGGCCAGGGCGGTATGGCAGGCAAACCCGGCCAGGCGCGCCATTGGGGAAGGACGGCTGGCTATGTCGTTCCACACCTTTTGATCCTGAACCCCTTCCGCAGCCAGCCCGAGCGATGCCCATTTCAACGGCAACTGCACCTGGAGTTGCTGCACGATCTCTGCCAGGCGATCAGACTCAGCGAGCTCGAGTTGCAATTCCATCTCCACGATCGTCACGTTGGCGCGACGGCCCGGACCCAGTGTCGCCAGGAAATTAAGAATTTTCATACGGCCGCTTTCCCTGTTTTTCAGCCCAGGCGCAAGGGCAGCGCTTCGAGCGCGCGAAACAGGGACCGCCTCTGCCAACGCGGGTTTGCATCCAGCAGTTCAATTGCGGGCAGGCGCTGCAATAATCGGGTGAAGGCAATCCGGCCTTCGATGCGGGCAAGTTTCTCGCCCAGGCACCGGTGAATGCCAAGGCCGAATGAAACGTGGGCATTGGGCTTGCGACTGATGTCGAAGCGATCCGGATGGGGAAACTGCAAAGGATCACGATTGGCCGAACCCATGACTGCTGATACGCGTTCTCCGCGCTGGATTTCCTGTGAACTAAGTAGCAGTGGTGCCGTGACGACCCGAAATGTAGCGCGTTGAAACGGAGTTTCATAGCGCAACATTTCGTCAATCGCCCCGTCCATCAAACCCGGATTGTGCCGCAGTTTCTCCATCTCCGCGGGGTTCGATAAGAGGGTAAACATTCCGCCACAGAGCATGCCGATCGTTGTTTCGTGCCCCGCCAACAACAGCAACAGGCAATGGGCCAGCGCTTCCCGTGGTGAACAGGCGGCCGCGTTCGTGTCAGCAACCAGTTGCTCAATGATGGTTCCGGAGGGTTGCTGTGCCCGGCCCAGCAGATCCGCAAAATACTGCGACATGTCCTTCAATACCGTGCCCTGATTTTTCAAAAACTCTGCATTAACTACCGTGGAATCCAACCCTCTCGTCAGATCCGAGGTCCACTGCCGCAACAGCCCGGAGTCCTCCGGCGGAGTTCCCAACAGGTTGCTAATCACCTTGATGGGCAGCGGTAAAGCAAATTCCTGCAGGAAATCCACTTTTCCGCGTTGCAGAAGATTGTCGATCAACTGATCGACTATGCGAGTGATGCTCTCTTCCAGTTGGCGTACGCCCGCGTTACTGAACGGAGCACTGATCAAGGCCCGCAAACGGGTATGGTCTGGCGGGTCGGTAAAAAGCAAGGTGTAATCAAACGCATGCCACTGCGGTTCGGGAACGAGGCGTTTGACATCAACTGAAGTGCCATGTGAACTACGCAGCACCTTGACCACATCTGCGTAGCGCGAAACCATCCAGACACCCTCGAAGCTGGTACGATCGTGGTTCTCCAGCCAGTAACAGGTCTTGAGTTCGCGCATCTTTTGATAGGTGGGGTACGGGTCTTGAAAGAAAGAATCCGCATAGAGATCTATTGCCGCCATATCCCTTCCTTCTTTTCCTGGGTTTCGTGGAACTGTAGCCTATAATGTCCACGAGGCGAATTCATCCTTTGCAGACGTGATGTTGTTTACAGCGAGGGTGAAGGCATTTCGAGCCTGCACCCGGTACAAGTGTGACCTGATTCTGGAATTAATGATGAACGATATACCGCACACTCAACTGGGCGCCGAGGACATTGCAGCGCTTTCTTCGGCTTATATAGACAAAGGCGTCAAGCAGGAATCCTGGAAGATACAGGAAGTCACCATCGACGGTAATATGCTCACTGCCAGCGCCAGCATGACGTCTTATTTCATCTCGCCAACCGATCCCGGAGGTTTTCACCTGAGCATTTTTTGCTCCCAGGAAATACTTTCCCAGCTGGCCAACATTTACCTGCATGTGGCGGCTGGCCTAAAAACCAAGAGCCGTGAATCCTGGATGCGCGAGTGCACCTTCACTTATCGCGACGTCATCCGCGACGGGGAGAACATCCGGGTGGAGATGGATTTCTACAGGCAGAAGTGGATGGGCGGAACCCTGATTGCCCGGGCCAAGTGCCGCTTGACCGACAGCAAAGGTGGATTATTCGAAGCGCACCTCAACGGCATGTTGCGCTAGGTCGCACCTTATCCTGCCGAAGCGGCTGCGAATGATGCGCTCTCCCCCGCCGTCAATCTCTCGCCGACCATGCATGACCCGCGTGTTGTCCAGAATCAGGAGATCTTTGTCCATCCACGCATGATTCAAGGCAATGTCATCCTGGATGTCGATCAGCCGGTGAATGACATTCTCGGGTATTTCTTCGCCATCCCCGAAAAAAACCCGGTTGGTGCCCTTGCTGTAAGCATTCGCGCCCTGCCAGCGGGGATGGGAAACGTGTGGCAGGTGTGCCAGCAAACCATTGGCAAATGCGGGTACACCACCCATTGAAACCTGGATTGCCGGCACATGGCAGCGAACCTCAATCAGCTCACCTTCAAGTTGGTACTCGCATTGTGGATGCTCAAGCAGGAGGGCATCGAGTTCCTCCAGGTTCGTGACCCCGAATTCGGTGTGCCACCGCGCCTGATCCCATTTCGCCTGGTAGATAACTCCCTGCTGGTCAAATCGCTCACGTAAATCCCGGGGTAAACGCCCAAGAAAACCTGCACCATCGACCAACATGGTTTGTCCACTTGCATCGCCCGGGGATTTGACGCAATTGAAAAAGCACAGATCCGGTGGCGGTGGCCAGGGTCGATAGGCGCCTTCACTGTGCGCGAACAGGCTAAAGTTACTCCTGGGCACTTCCGAGGTGTATCCGTCACTGTTTGAGGTTTCGGTGGCCTGGCGCGTGCCGACGTCATGAAATCGATCGCAAAACCGCGTGGTAAATTCCTCGAAGCGGGCGAGGCTTACGTCGAAACCCCTCAGCAAGAACATTCCTGACTGCCGCAGATGATGAATCATTTCGCCCAGGTCCAAACCGGGCAATGGCTGCTTTGCCTCTCCCGTGTTTTGCACAAGCCAGGCGGGACTTTCCGGTGATTCGAAGGATTTCAATCTGTTCACAGGGATACTTTACTCCAGCTTGCGTAACAGGCCCGAAAAGTCGCTTGAAGTGGTGAGCGTAAGGCGTAGCAACGGGGCGGTCAATAAGCGCTACTTGCTCTGCCAGGTGTCGGGGTTGAACGCCGCCGCAGTGCGAGTCGACTTCCTGGCCCAGCGCCAGCAACAGGCTGTCGGCCTGCAGCGTTTCCAGTTTGCCAGTCGGCTGGGGTGGGCTCAGCCTCGATATCCGGCAGTCAGCGATGTTCCAGCGCCTGGTCGCCAAGGAAACGCTCGATTGCGTGAATGCTGGCTGCAGTGTCCACCTGGCCACGGTTGCAGGATGACTCGCAGGGGTGGTAACAGACCCGCCCGTGAACCGCAGGCAGGGGATTATCCCTGGCGAGAATGCTCCAGGCTTCTTTGAATTGGCCGGCCTGGGCCTTATCCAGCCAGGCCTGGATATTCTCGCCGGCCGGGCAGGCATGATTGCAGGGCGGAATGGAGTTTGCGTATACCGGTTGCTGCAGTCGCACTGGGCCGGTGCCCGTCTTCAGCCGCAGATCAGGGGGTAAGGTAATGTCGGTCTGCGCTTTGGCCATGGTGCCCAGTGTATAGTCAGGAAATAATTGCCTCTTGAGGCAGGTCAATTACCAGCAAAAAAAGGGCCAGGCGACATGACACAAGCCCAGCATCACAGCGAAACCGGCAAGCGCCCATCCATCATCAGCGGCACAGCCATCATTGCCGGTACCGTGATCGGCGCCGGTATGTTCTCACTGCCGGTGGTTTCTGCCGGAATGGGTTTTTTATGGTCCTTCCTGTGGCTGGCACTGACCGGGTTTTGCATGTTGCATACGGCCTTGCTCATTCTGGAAACCAATCTGAACTTCGAACCTGGATCAAGTTTTGACACGTTTATCGGCCAGACCCTGGCTCCGGGTTGGAAAATACTGAACAATCTCTCGCTGGTCTTTGTGCTGTACGTCCTGTGTTACGCATTCATCAGCGGAGGCGCATCCAGCGCGGCACAGACTTTACGTGCAAGTATCGGCGTGGAACTTTCGCCGGTCGTGTCGGTTGTGCTCTATTCGCTTTTCACCGCCGTGATCGTGTGGATTGGGACTGCCACGGTTGGCCGCGTCACTACGGTCATCGTTGCCGGTATGGTGATCAGTTTCGCACTGTCAATTGCACAACTGATGTCGGGAACAACACCCGCGCTGTTGCTGGATGTGAAGGCAGACTACTTCGTATATTCCTTTGCGGCACTGCCGGTCTACCTGGCCTCTTTCGGCTTTCATACCAACGTGCCCAGCCTCATGAAGTTTTACGGCAAAGAACCTGCAAGAATCAGCAAATGCCTGGTTTACGGGACCATTATATCGCTGGCTGTGTATACGGTCTGGCAAGCCGTCACACTGGGCCAGATACCGCGCGACGGGTGGATGCCCATCATCGAACAAGGCGGCAACATAGGCCCCATGGTGGCTGCCATCAGCGGCCAGGATAAAACCGGCATAGTGATGCCCTTGCTCACGACGTTCGCCAACCTGGCGGTGATCTCATCGTTCCTGGGTGGCGCCCTGGGTCTGTTTGACTTCGTGGCCGATGCGTGTGGGTTCAAGGATGATCACTTTGGCCGACTGAAGTCCACTGCTCTCACCTTTCTCCCCCCTACCGTTGTCTGCTTGTTATTCCCCAATGGCTTTATCCTTGCCATTGGATTTGTCGGCCTGGCGGCAGTGGTTTTTGCCATCATCATTCCGGTCAGGGCGGCCCAGGTCAGCCGCCTGAAATTCGGTAACCCCTTGTTCCGAGTGTGGGGCGGCAATGGCCTGCTTTATGTCCTCCTGGGTT